>DATIZL010000192.1:0-32859 GCA_035517115.1 Hyphomicrobium sp. | reverse complement strand
GCGCACGCACCAGAAGTGCTTCTCGCTGAAGCACGGCAAGAAGCTCGCCAACCACTTCCTGCTCGTCGCCAACTTGAAGGCCAAGGATGGCGGCAAGGAGATCGTCGCCGGCAACGAGAAGGTGATCGCGGCGCGGCTGTCCGATGCCAAGTTCTTCTGGGAGCAGGATCTCAAGAAAAAGCTCGAGGTCATGCGCGACGAGCTCAAGGGCATCACCTTCCACGAGAAGCTCGGCACGCAGTTCGAGCGCGCGGAGCGGGTGAAGGAGCTCGCCCGGCAGATCGCGCAATCCCAGGAGCTGTGCGAGCCGGCGCTGGCGCAACGCGCGGCCGAGCTAGCCAAGGCCGATCTCGTCTCCGGCATGGTGGGCGAGTTCCCCGAGCTGCAAGGCCTCATGGGCCGCTACTACGCTGAAGCCGAGCACATGAACCCGGCGATCGCGCGCGCGCTCGAGCTGCACTACAAGCCGAAGGGCCCCAACGACATCGTGCCCTTGGAGAAGGAGGGCGACGGCGTCGCCGTGGCGCTGGCGCTTGCGGACAAGCTCGATACCCTCGTCGGCTTCTGGGCCATCGGCGAGAAGCCGACGGGCTCGGGCGATCCTTATCAGCTCCGCCGCGCGGCGCTGGGTGTCATCCGGCTGGTGCTGGAGAACGACCTGCGGATGCCGCTATTCCGCGCTCTTCGCAATCATGGCATCGCGATCACCGAAGCGATCGAAACCCAGCGGTTTGCGCATGCAGCAGACGCGGTCGCAAAGCTTCCGGTGGAAGCAAAGCACGCGAAGGAGATCGCGGAGCACGAGATCGTTCTGGCGCACGTATTCGGCCAGTCTTGGGCTACCAAGTTCGAGCGGGCGGTGGCCATTGCTGATGACTTGCTCGCCTTCTTCGCTGAGCGCTTGAAGGTGCACCTGCGCGAGCAGGGTGCGCGGCACGACCTCATCGACGCCGTGTTCGCGCTCGGCGCCCAGGACGACTTGGCCCTCATCGTCAAGCGCGTCGAGGCGCTGACCGAGCTCTTGAAAACCGACGACGGCGCCAACCTCCTCATCGGCGTCAAGCGCGCGCAGAACATCCTTTCCATCGAGGAGAAGAAGGACAAGAAGAGCTACGCCGGCCCCTACGACCAGATGCTCCTGAAGGAGCCGGCGGAGGTGGCGCTCGCCGCGGCGATCGAGAGCGTGAAGGAGGACACCGCCGCGGCGATCAACGTGGAAAACTTCGCGGGCTCCATGCGCGCGTTAGCCGAGCTGCGTGCGCCGGTCGATGCCTTCTTCGACAAGGTGACGGTCAACACCGAGGACTCCGAGCTGCGCCGCAACCGGCTGCATCTCCTGTCCGAGATCCGCGCCGCCACCTTGAACGTCGCCGACTTCACCAAGATCGCCGGATAATCGAACCGTAGTTCACGCGTGCTGGGGAATACGGGAATAGTCGTGCTCTGCGGCCGCCTTTGAAAGATCGTGGGCGGCTTGCAGGTTCATCCAGAAGTCAGGGGTCGTGCGGAAGTAGCGGCTTAGTCGCAGAGCGGTATCCGCAGTCATGCCGCGCCGCTGGCGCACGAGGTCCGAAATTCGATTGCCGGGGACGCCGAGCTTCTTGGCGAGCGCAGTCGAGCTCATTCCGAGAGGGGTGAGGTATTCGGCCTCGAGTATCTCGCCGGGGTGGGTGCGGATGCGCGGCATGGGTCTCTCCTAGTGGTAGTCGACGATGGCCACGTTGTCGGGGCCGTGCTCCGTCCATGTGAAGCAGACGCGCCACTGCGCGTTGATGCGAATGCTCCACTGCCCGGCGCGGTCCCCTTTCAGCCGCTCGAGCCGGTTGCCGGGCGGGGAACGAAGATCGTCGATGCCGGCGGCGGCGTTCAGCATGTCGAGCTTTCGTGCGGCAGCGGCCGCGAACGGTCGCCATGCCGCCGGGCATACACCGGTCGTTGAAGAACCTCTGCGTCGCCCGGTCCGCGAAGCCGACGATCATAGACAATAATATGCAATACATATTACGTATTGTCAACCGGTGACCCCCAACGCAGGTGAACGCGAGGTACGCCTGTGGTATCGCCGAGCGCATGGCAAACGAGACGACCCGCTACCTCTTCGTCTACGGCACGCTGATGAGTGGCGCGCATACGGCGCTGGGGCGTACGCAGCGCCTGCGGCTTGCGCGCGAGTCAGACAGCCTCGGGCCCGCATCGATTGCGCATGCGCGCCTTTACGACCTCGGCCGCTATCCGGGCGCAATTGCCGGCGGCGACCTAGCCGACCTCGTGCATGGAGAGGCAGTGCTGCTTTCTAAGCCGGAGCAAACATTCGCGTGGCTCGACGCGTACGAGGGCGACGAATACGACCGCGTCGTGCGCGCGGCGCGCCTTGCCGGCGGCGAGGCGATCGAAGCTTGGGTGTATCTCTTGCGTGCGGCGCCGGCGCGGGCAAAGCGCGTCGAGGACGGGCGCTGGATGCCGCGCTGATCTCGCGCCCGAGCGAAACGCCGAGGCCCAAGGCCGCTTATGATCGAGGTGAGGAGAGCTGGCCTGCGGACCCCGTGCGGCCCTCTGCCACTCGGGCACGGTCCCCGCTTAGACCGGGCGGCCAGCTCCCACATGAAATGGTTTACACCCGCCGCCGTTCCGTCACTATTTCAAATCGCGAATTCACTTATGATGTGCATAACCGCGAGATTTCGCTTGCGCTCGCGAAAGCTGAGATGGTCCCGAGGGTTCATGCGTCTGTGGCGCTGGCAGCCTCCGCGTTCGCCTGCTCGTATGCTTCGCTCGCTTCAAGCCATGCTTCCTCCGCGGCCCCGCGCCGCTTCACGAGCTGCCCGCGCTCGACGCCGGCGCGCTGCGCTGCAGCCGCGTCGCGGACATACAACTGCGGGTCGGCGAGCAGCGCATCGAGCTTGGCGATCTCGGCGGTGAGCCGCTCCACCTCGCGCTCGGCGCCCTGCATGGCCTTCTTCAAGGGCGCGAGTGCCGCGCGGCGGTCGGCGGAGGCGCGCCGCTGCTCGGCGCGCGCATTGCGGCCCTGCTCGCTGCCTTTGTCCTTGCCTTCGCGCCGCGGCCCCGCGCCACGCTCGGCCAGCAATTCGGCACGATAGGCGTCGATGTCACCGTCGTAGGGCTTCACGCCGCCATCGCGCACGACCCACAGCCGGTCGGCGCAGGCTTCGATCAGGTGGCGGTCATGGCTGATGAGGATCACGGCGCCCTCGTACTCGGCGAGCGCGTGCACCAGCGCCTCGCGGCTGTCCACGTCGAGATGGTTCGTCGGCTCATCAAGGATCAACAGGTGCGGGGCGTGGAAGGCGGCGAGCGCGAGCAAGAGGCGCGCCTTCTCGCCGCCAGACAGGCTGGCGCACTTGGTGTCGGCCTTGTCCGCGGAAAAGCCGTAGCTGCCGAGCCGTGTGCGCCGCTGCGCCTCGGTCGCCTCCGGCATCAGCTCCAGCATGTGGTCGTAGGGCGTCCTCGCCGGGTTCAACTCGTCGAGCTGATGCTGGGCGAAGTAGCCGACGTCGACGCGCTTTGCCCCGTAGACGCTGCCGGAGAGCGGCGCGAGCTTGCCCGCGACGAGCTTGGCGAAGGTCGATTTGCCGTTGCCGTTCTGCCCCAGAAGCGCGATGCGGTCGTCCTGGTCGATGCGCAGGTTTAGCCCCTGCAGCACCGGCCGGTCGGCGGCATAGCCGACGGAGACCTCCTCGAAACGCATGAGCGGGGAGGCCAGTGCCTTCGCCGGGTTCGGCAGGTAGAACGGCTTGACGCGCTCATCGAGCTGCGCCGCGATCGGCTGCATCTTGGCGAGCGCCTTGACCCGGCTCTGCGCCTGCGCGGCCTTGGTCGCCTTGGCCTTGAAGCGGTCGATGAACACCTGGATGCGGCGGCGCTCCTCGTCCTGCTTCTTCTTGAGCTTCAGCTCGAGACGCTGCTTCTCGCGGCGCGCCTCCTCGAAGTCGTCGTAGCCGCCCGAGTAGAGCGTGAGCTTGCCGCGGTCGAGATGCAGGATCGATCCCACGGCGCGGTTCAGAAGGTCGCGGTCGTGGCTGACGATGAGCACGGTGTGGGGATAGGAGCGCAGGTAGCTTTCGAGCCAGAGTGAGCCCTCGAGATCGAGGTAGTTGGTCGGCTCGTCGAGCAGCAGGATCTCGGGCTCGAGGAACAGCACCGCGGCAAGCGCCACGCGCATGCGCCAGCCGCCCGAGAGGGCACGGCAGGGGCGCTGCTGCGCCGCCTCGTCGATGCCGAGGCCGGCGAGGATCTGCGCGGCACGCGCCGGCGCGGAGTGCGCGCCGATGTCGGTCAGGCGCTCGTGAATGGCGCCGATGCGATGCGCGTCGTCAGCCGCTTCGGCTTCCGCCAGCAGAGCCGTACGCTCGGCGTCGGCCGAGAGCACCCAGTCGATGATGCGCTCCTCCCCGCCCGGGGCCTCCTGTGCGATGTGCCCGATGCGAGCGCCCTTCGGCACGGTCACCGAGCCCATGTCGGGGTGAACATCGCCGCAGATGATCTTCAGAAGCGTCGTCTTGCCGGTGCCGTTGCGGCCGACGAGGCCGACCTTGTGGCCGGTGGGGATGCCGGCGGTGGCGCCCTCGAACAGCGGCCGGCCCTCGATACGGTAGCTCAGGTCGTTGATGTGCAGCATGGCGGGGAGGGCATAGCGGCTCGTGCCGCCTCTGTCACCGGGCCGCTCAGATCGAGATGCCGAGGCGGCCGAGGATCGCGACCATGGCGAAATAGCATGCCGCGGTGAGCGCGATCGAGACCGCGAGGCTCATGCCGAACGGCCAGCCGGCGCGCAGCATCAGGGGTAGCGCGATGAAGAGGGCGAGCGAGGGCAGCACGAGCCAGAAGATGCCCGCCGCCAGCGCCGCCACCTTCTCCGCATCGCCGGTGTCGGCATAAAGCCAGATGAGCGCCAGCACGGACGTCAGCGGGATCGAGGCGAGCACGGCGCCCGCGAACGTGCTGCGCTTGGCGATCTCGGCAATCGCGACCACCAGCACGGCCGTCACGATGACCTTGAGCGCGGCGGGCAGCATCAGCCGGAGACCACGGGCTTCAGCGTCTCGACCAAGAGGCGCTCCTGCGTCGCCTTGTCGGCGACCGCAAGGTGCGCCGTGAACCAATCCTCCACCATCTGGCAGACGCGCTCCGGCGGCTCGTGCGACAGCGCCTGCGGGTTGGAGAACACCTTGAGATCGTTCTCCTTCCAGCCGAGCTTCGACAGCTCCTGCACCAGCACCTCGTAGTCGGGCTTGCCGGCCTTCTCATGCTGCGTGGGCGTTTTGCGGCCGTCGGCGATGGCCTCGAAGATGGCAGCGACCTGCGCCTGCACGGAGGCGCCGTCGGGAGACTGCATGATCTGCAGGACCACCGGTGCGGTTTCGCCCTGCGAGATGAACCCGTAGCAGGCGCCGACCCCGAGCTTGCTGAGGCTCTTCAGGTTGTCGAGGAAGGCGCTAGCGACCACCTTGAGCTTGTCGGTGCTGGCGGAAAGCGCCTCTTGCGCGTGCTGGCGTCGCAACGCGACGAGCGCCTCGGCAAGATGTTTGTTGATTGTCAATTGCGGCTGCTTCTGCGCGTAAAGCGTCGCCGCTTCCTTGAGCTGCTCGCTGTACCAGTCCGGGAACTCGCGCTTGACCACGCTCCACATCGGCGTCTGCGCGAACTTAGCGTCGAGCGTCTGCGCGCCGTGCTCGACGTCGGCTTGCGACACGGGCGGGGGCGTTGGTGTCTGCGCCGCCGTTTGTGCGGGAGCGGGGCTGCCGGGCGCCTGCTCGGCCTTGGGTGCCTCGACGGTCTCGAGCGGGCCGGTGTCTGACGTGCCCTTGTGCAAGAAGAAGAACCAGCCGCCTCCGGTGAGCAGCGCCAGGATCAAACCGATGCCGGCGAGGCGTGCCGCGCGCGAGGGACGTGCCGAGCCGTCACCCTTGGCCACCCTGATCCGCTCCGGCTCGAAGGAACGCTCGCCGCTGGGCGGCGCCGTGCGTGCACTGGGTCCCGTCGGGCGCGTGACGCCTGGTCGCGGAGCGGGCATCGGCGGCTCCGGCGCCTGGAATGAGAAGACCGCGGGCGCCGGCTTCCAGTCGGCGAAGCCCGGGCGCCAGATGAGATCGGTCGGCTTTAGATGGCCCTGCGATACGAAGGTGCGCATCTCGACATCCGACAGCGGCCCGTGCTGCTTCCCGTCGCGGGCGATATACCATTGGATGTCAGGCTGCTGGCCGGTCATGAAACTCTCATAGTGATGTCTGGGAGCCGACTAGAGCATGTGCGCCAGCGACTTACCCAACGTCTGGCCTGCCCGCATGGCGGCAATGTGGTTCCTTACGCCCTGCCTCGTCAATTGCGATCGGGGCGCTTTGGCGCCCAGTCCACGGCGGCTTTTGGTCCCGCACCTTGCTGCGGGTGCCCGCCGCCGCTATAACCCGCCGCAATCCATACAAAAAACCAGGCATGAAAGAGGCTGAGGGATGGCCATTGAGCAAACGCTTTCCATTATTAAACCGGACGCTACCGCACGCAATCTGACGGGGTCGATTAACGCCATCATCGAGAACGCGGGGCTGCGCATCGTCGCCCAAAAACGGGTGCGCTGGACGCTGGCGCAGGCCCAGAAGTTCTACAAGGAACACAAGGGCAAGCCGTTCTACGACTCCTTGTGCGAGTTCATGACCTCGGGCCCCATCGTCCTGCAGGTGCTCGCCGGAGACGGCGCCATCGACAAATACCGCAAGGTCATGGGCGCGACCGACCCGGCGGAGGCCAAGCGCGGCACGCTGCGCAAGCGGTTTGCGGTTTCCCGCGCCAAGAACTCGGTGCACGGCTCCGACAGCCCCGCCTCCGCCGCCCGCGAGATTGCCTTGGTCTTTCGCCCGGGAGAGATTGTAGGATGAGGCGGCGAGGCTGACCTCGCGCCCTTTGCGGATCGTATCGCGGATCGTGTTATGGCTCGCATCAGGCTCTACGTCGCCACCAGCCTCGACGGCTTCATCGCCGACGGCGAAGGCAGCGTAGACTGGATGGCGCCGTACGATGCGCGCCTCTATGGCTACGACAAGTTCCTCGGCGAGGTGGGTGCGATCGTGATGGGCCGGCGCACCTTCGAGATGATCAATGCCACCGGCGAGGAGTGGCCGTACTCGGGGCGCTACGTCTTCGTTCTCTCCTCGGAGTCTTTATCGGGGCTGCCGCGCGGCGTCGTCACCGTCACAAGCGGCATGCTGAGCGCCCTGCAGCGGGCGCGCGAGACGACGCAGAAGGACATCTGGGTCATGGGCGGCGCGGTCACGCTGCAGTCGGCGCTGGAAGAGGGCCTGGTCGATCTCGTCGAGTTGTTCCTCGTGCCCGTGCTGCTCGGCAGCGGTCTCACCCTGCTCAACGATCTGCGCCGCCGCCAGTCGCTGCTGTTCGACGGCATCGAGGCCTTTCCCGACGGCGTCGTCAAGCTGCGCTATATCGTGCCGAAAGGCGACCGGGCACGGGCACGCGCCTGAGCGCCCAGGCCCCCTCCACTAAGCCGTCGCCCCTAGCTCAGCTCGCGGATCTTGAACTTCAAGCCGCCCTTGGGCGTCAGCGTCACGGTCGCGTTGATGCCGGCGGGGTCATCGCCCACGTACTCGGGCCGGAAGCGGCGCAGCAGCAACGACAGGGCGAGCGTGTTCTCCACCTGGCTCATGGCGCCGCCGATGCACGAGCGCTTGCCGCCGCCGAACGGCAGGTAGCTGTACTTCACCTGCTTCTTGGCGCCACCGCCCATCCAGCGCTCGGGGCGGAACTCCTCGGGCTCCTCCCAGAACTTCGGATTGTGGTGGGCGCCGTAGGCGAACAGCACGATGCGGTCGCCCGGATAGACCGGCTTGCCGCCGATCTCGTCGTTCTCGGTGGCGACGCGGATGAGGCCCCAGATCGGCGGGTAGAGACGCATCGTCTCCTGGATCACCGCGCGCGTGTAGGCGAGCGCCGAATAGTCGGCCGCGGTCGGCTCGCGCTCGCCGTAGACCTCTTCGCCCTCTTTGCGGATGCGTTCGGCGGCTTCGGGCCGGCGCGAGGTCTCGTAGAGCGCCCAGGCGAGCGTGAGCGCGGTGGTCTCGGTGCCGGCCCACAGGTACTGCTTCAATTCATCGATCGCCTGCTGATGATCGAACTCGGGCACGCTCGGGTCGGCGACGACGGCCTCGATCATCTTCAATAGCGTGCGCTCGCGCTCCTCGCGCGGGTCCGAGGCCATGACGGCGGGCGGCACGCTCGCCCACACCTCCATGGCCTTGGCGGCGCTCTGATCCGTCATCTCGAACACTTCGCCCGCCTGCTTCTTTAGGCGGATCTCCTTGTGGTTCATGACGTCGGTGTACGTCTTGACGCACTTGAAGACGAAGTGGGGATTGAAGGGCATGTCGCGGTCGAACAGCGCCTTGCAGATCATGTCGGCGGCGAGCGTCCACGTCTGCTCGACCATCTCGATCGTCTCGCCCGACTTCGCGATCTTCGCCCACAGCTCCATCTTGGAGCGGATGGCGGCGAGGAAGTAGGGGATGTACTCGGCGAACATGTCCGGGTGGAACGCCGGCTGCTGCGGCATGCGGATCTTCTGCCAGAGCACACCGTCGTTGGTGATCATCGACTTGCCGAAGATCGGCTTCAGCCCGTCGAAATACTTGATGTAGGAATCGGCCTTGGTGACGAGCACGTACTTGAAGTGATCGGGCTCGGTCAGGAGCACGATGCGCTGATTGGCGAGGTTGATGGGGATGACCGGGCCGTAGCGCTCCGCCATCTGCATGAGGACGCGCATGGGGTTGTCGACGCCGATCTTGAGCAGCGGCGTGAGCTTGAACCAGATGCTCGATTCCTCACCGAGACCCTGCGTGTGGGCCGGTGCTGCTTCGGGTGCCGACTGCTTTGCCGTGGCGGTCATGATGTCGTCTCCCGGCGAGAAGGCCGTTCCAACGCATTCCATATGCCAAGTCGAGCCAACGGGATGTAAACCTGACGCTGGGCTGGGGCGCAAATGCGGTTACCGGCGCGTCGCCAGCCTGCCCCCGTGTCGATGCGGAAACCGCGCAGAATGACTAGCACCGCGGGCCCGCAAGTGTCCATGCGGCCACGCGTTTCCGCTTCATTTTGGCGCGATCGCGTTTGATCTGGATCATCGGCCCGGGGTCACCCGAGCGGGGGACAGAACAGAGCTTTCTCTTGGTTAATCGACACTTGCGGGCCAACCACTTTTTCCCCGGCAATCTGGACACGGCCTGAGGCAAAAAGCGCAAGAGCGTGCGGGTAGAGCTGATGCTCGGCCTCGAGCACGCGGGCGGCGAGGCTCTCCGCCGTGTCGCCGTCGCGCACCGGCACCGCTGCCTGGGCGAGGATGGGGCCATCGTCCATCTCGGGGCGGACCACGTGCACGGTGCAGCCGGTGATCTTCACGCCGGCGGCAAGCACGCGCTCGTGCGGGTGCAGACCGGGGAATGCCGGCAGCAGCGAGGGATGGATGTTGAGCATACGGTCGCGCCAGCGCTCGACGAAAGTCGGCGTCATCAAACGCATGAACCCGGCGCAGGCGACGAGTTCGACAGCCGCCTCGCCGAGCGCCTTGTCGAGCTCTGCCTCGAACTCCGTGCGGCTCTTGAAGTGCGCGTGATCGATCGCGTGCGCTCTGATGCCCGCGCTCTGTGCGTTGCGCAGGCCCTCGGCCTCGGGCCGGTTGGAGAGCACGCAGACGACCTCGGCAGGGAAAGCCGGGTCGCGCGCCGCCGCTATGAGCGACAGCATGTTGGAGCCGCGCCCCGAGATGAGTATGCCGACGCGCTTCTTCGTGTTCGCCATGGCGGTCCCTTAGCACGCGCCCTGGCGGCAGACGACTGCCTTCGATGAGCACCATCAAACGCACGTGGGCCGCCTGCATCGGGCGGCCCACATCAACAGCGCCAATCGAGCGGCGCCTAGTACTGCTTCTGCGACGGAGACAGCTTGGACGGGCGCTCCGCGGCCGGCGGCATCGTCTCATCCGACCCTTCGGTGCCGGCGGCGGCGCCGCTGCTCGCCGAATCCTGCACCAGACCCTTGGCGCAAGCGGCCTGGAACTCGGTCTTGGTTAGCGTGCCGTCGCTATCCATGTCCGCGGCCTTGAAGTTCGTCACGTAGCCCTGGGCCTGGGAGGCACCGATGGTTGCAGCGCCCGAGGCGTTAATCTTATCCCACAGCGTCGAACACTGCGCTGCGCTGAGCTTTACGGCCCCGCTTTCGGCCGCCACGGCTGCCCCGCCCATGCCGCAACAAAGCGCTAAACCCACGATTGTGCATAGCATTCGCATTTGTAGTTCCTCCAAATCGAACTATAAGTGGAGCGTGGCCGCTGGGGCGGCTGCTCGCCGTCGAAACGCGGCGGGCAAGGGGAGGTTCCTATCGTCGACGGATGCCATATTCGCGGCACGGGGTGGCCGTCTTGACGCCCGATAGGCGCTCGCTTGGGCCGCGGGCATTCTCCGCCTGCGGCGCCGGCCTGAAGTGCGCGCTCGCGCTTCTACTCGTTTCGTTCTTTACAGCTCTCGCGGGAGCGCCGAGCGGCGCAACGCAGAACGTCGTCGACGGTCCCTATGGACCCGAGGGCCCGCGTTTGCGCGAGCAGCTTTGGATCCTGCCGAGCGGCGACCCCAATCGCTATCTGCGCGGCACCGTGTTTCGCCCCGATGATCCGGTGGGGAGTGTCGCGCCGGTGCGCCGTCCCCTCGTCGTCATCAATCACGGCACCAACGAGTGGACGCGGACCGCCGTGTCGATGCCGGTGTTCTACTGGCTCTCGCGCTGGTTCGTCGAGCGCGGCTACGTCGTGGTGCTGCCGCAGCGGCGCGGTCATGGCGCGACCGGAGGCCCGCTCTCGGAAGCCGTCGGCACCTGCGCCAAGCCGGACCATTTCGCCTCCGGGCAGGTCGCTGCGGACGATATCGCGGCCGTCGTCGACTACATGAACGGGCAGGACTTCGTGGCGCCCGCGCAAACGATCGTCGTCGGCGTATCGACGGGCGGATGGGCCTCGCTCGCGTTGGCCTCGCGCAATCCGGCCAACGTGCGCGCGGTGATAAACTTCGCGGGCGGCCGCGGCGGCCACGCTGACGGCGAGGCGAATGCCGTTTGCGGCATCTCGGAGCTCATCAAGGCGGCGGGCGCGTACGGCTCGACCGCGCGCATCCCGACCATCTGGTTCTACTCCGAGAACGACAGCTATTTCTCGCCCGGGCTGGCGAGGCAAATGGCCTCGGCGTGGAGCGACAGCGGCGGTCTCGCCGATCTAAACTTGCTCCCGGCTTACGGAGATGACGGCCACGAGATCGTGGACGACCGCGCCGGCTGGGACCTCTGGGGCCCGGCACTTGCGCGCTTCCTCGACGCGCACGGCGCGCCGCAGGCCGTCGCGCAACGCGGCCCGGGTCCGCATCCGGGCGGAACCGGCACTACTCCGGTCGTCTCCACGGTTTCCTCGACGGGCGACAGCGAGACGCCGCCCTCGCAATAGCCGGCGCCGCGCGCAATGCCTCTTAATCGTGGATTTTTGCGCCCAAGCGCCGCAGATCTGCGTCGTTGCGCTCGAAATCGAACAGGAAGTCGAAGGCGTGGATTGCTGCATCCTGGAAGCGATTCATGCAGCGATAGTAGAGCCAGCGCCGCTCCATGTGGCCGCCGAACAAAAGCTTCGTCGGGTAGGTGGTGACGCCCATCTCCACCCGGCCGATGCCGAGCTCGATCGCCATCTCGATCATCTTCAGCGCCATCACGAAGTAGAGATTGAGCTCGCGCCCCTCGGGATAGACCATGCCGATGTACTTGCCGATCACGCGGTCGGGAGCGACGAGCATGAGCAGAAAGCTCATGAGCCTGTCGCCCTTCCAGCACAGCATCAGACGGGCGTTGTCACCGAGCTCTCCCATCACGCGCTTGAAGAGATCGCTGTTGAGATCCTCGAACTCCCCGTAGCGGCTCTTGCTCTGATTGCGCGTGTTCTCGAACAGGGGGAAGAGCTGGTCCCCGACGCCGTCGGCCGAGTTGCGCAGCTCGATGCGCAGCTCCGGAGCCGAGCGCATCTTGCGCTTCATGTAGGTGCGCGTCTTCTTCGGCAGGCTGAGGTAATACTCCTCCATGCTGCGGAAGCGCACCGGGAGCGCCACGACGGGCAGGTTGGTCACGCGGTGAAAGCCGTGCTTGCCGAGGCTCGGCGCGAGCTGCTCGGCTTGGGCGCCGAGGCTCTTCACCGCGAGGATCGAGGTTCCGCGTAGGACGGCCTCGCGGCTCAGCGTGCCGAGCAGGGCCGAGAAGATGCGCCGCCGCTGGAACGGTAAAAGGTGCGGCGCAAAGCCGATGGTGCAGCTGTCCGACATGGGCGAGCCGAGCCCCATCACCGAGCGCGTCAGCAGGCGCGGCCAGCGCCTATTCACCCACTCGCTGCACGCGCGCACCTTGCCCTGGAACGGCGTGTCGAGCCGGTAGTCGAGAGTGAACACCGGAGCTGCAGCGAGGACTCTGCGGTCCTCGAAGGCGGCGACCGCCGACAGGCTGAAGCCGGGGGGCGGCACTCCTTCCGCGGTACGGTAGAAGTCCCAGCATTCGGGCTCGCCAGGCAGCATCTCCTGCCAGGCTCCCCTGGGGATCTGGGCGATCGAGGGAAGGAGACGGATTTCCGGATTGTAGCCGACTGCGCCGCTGACCCCCGCAATCGCGCGGGCGCTCTCGAATGCCGTCATTAGATTTTCCCCCTAGTCGCCGAGGGAAAATCCGGGCGCTCGCTTTGTGGTCGAATTGGGCCTCTTGGATTACCGGGCGAGGCGTGCGGCGTTTTGGCTCGTGCCGCTCAAGATGATTAACGCGCGAGCACACCTTAGCCCGCGTGGCGCAACGAGCCCGCATAGGCGACGGCCCAGGCCTCGCCCTTGCCCTTCGCCTCGCTGCGGGCGCCGCCCGGCGGGACGATCTCCCCGATGAGCACCGGATCCTCGCCCGCGGCGCGCAGCGCGCCCAGCACAGCATCCGCCTGCGCCTTCGCCGCGACGACGACCATGCCGATGCCGCAGTTGAAGGTCTTGAGCATCTCGGTGTCGCTCAAACGTCCGGCCTTGGCGAGCCAGCCGAATACGGGCGGTGGTGTGAACGCACCAAGATCGACGCGCGCGGCCACGTGATCGGGCAGCACGCGCGGTATGTTCTCCGAAAGGCCGCCGCCGGTGATGTGCGCCAGCGCCTTGATGGCGCCGCGCGCCCCGCCCGCCGCCTTGATGGCCGCAAGCAGCGGCTTGACGTAGATGCGCGTGGGCGTGAGCAGCGCCGCACCCAGCGAGCGCTTGGCATCGAAGGGAGCGGGCGCGTCCCAGCCGATGTGCTGCGTCTCCGCAAGCCGCCGCACCAGCGAGTAGCCGTTGGAGTGCACGCCCGAGGAGGGCAGGCCGATGAGCACGTCGCCGACCGCGATGTCCGAGCGGGGCAGGATGTCGCCGCGCTCGACCGCGCCGACGGCGAAGCCGGCAAGGTCATAGTCCTTTGCGGCGTACATGCCCGGCATCTCGGCGGTCTCGCCGCCGATCAGCGCGCAGCCCGCCAGCCGGCAACCCTCCGCGATTCCAGCGACCACGCTCTCGGCCGTCACCACGTCGAGCTTCCCGCAGGCGAAGTAGTCGAGGAAGAACAGCGGCTCCGCACCCTGCACGACGAGGTCGTTGACGCACATGGCGACGAGATCGATGCCGATGGTCCCATGCTGCCCGGTGTCGATGGCGATCTTGAGCTTGGTGCCGACGCCGTCGGTGGCCGAGACGAGAACCGGGTCGCGGAAGCCGGCGCTTTTCAGGTCGAACAGGGCACCGAACCCGCCGAGGTCTGCATCGGCCCCAGGGCGCCGGGTGGCCCTGGCGAGCGGCTTTATCGCGTTAACGAGACGGTTGCCCGCGTCGATGTCGACACCGGCATCGCGATAGGTGACGGCCGTGTTGCTTTCCGCATCGGGCTCTGTCATTTCACGCCGAGAACCCAACTTTCGCCCCATTGCCTGCCGGAGATGTGGCGTCCTAGCAGCTAAGGGCGGCGCTGGGCAACTCTGGCCGTTCGCGCGGCACAAGCGGGGGGAGGATCGATCGCGTGGCTGGGCACTGGCGAGGCAGCTTGAGCGCGGCGTTGGGCGCCGCAGCCCTGCTTGTTCCCTTCTGTGCCGCGGTCGCCGCCAACGATGACGTCTATACCATCGGCAACTATCCCGTGGATGCACAGGCGGCGAATGCCGTCGCCGCCAAGGACAAGGCGCTGGCCGAGGGCCAGCAGGCCGCCTTCCGCTCGCTTCTGAAACGTGTGGTGCCGGTGACGGACTACGAGCGCTTGAAGCGGCTCGCCGTGCTCAAGTCGTCGTCCTTCTTCGAGGGCGTCTCCGTGCGCTCCGAGCGCAACTCCTCGACCCGCTACATCGCGAGCCTCGACTTCTCCTTCCGCCCCGATTCCGTGCGCGCCGTCCTGCAGCAGGAAGGCATTCCCTTCGTCGAGGAGCAGGCGCGTGAGATTTACGTCATCCCCATCGTGCGCGATGCGCAAGGCGCGCCCGATATCGGGAGCGCAGCGCGCGCGTGGACCGACGTCTGGAAGGGCCTCGACCTCGAGCACACGCTGACACCCATCGAGCTCCAGCCCCTGAAGCCCGTCATTCATGCCGACACGCTGCAGATGCTCGTCGACGGGCGCGGCTCCGCGGAGCGCATCCTCGCCGGCGAGTACGGATCGCCCTACATTGTGGTTGCCATCGCGGAGGTCGACGCGGCGGCGAACCGGCTCAACGTGACCATGGCCGGCATCGACGCCGTCGGTCCGTTCAATCTCAAGCGCAGCTACCGGGTGTTCGACGGCGATACCGGCTACGCCATGGAGCTTGCCGCCGTCGTCGGGCAAGGCGTGCTCGAAGGGCGTTGGAAGGCGCTCAAGGCCGGCGCGGGGCGCTCCGCGCGCGATGGGACCGTCGTCTCGCTGCAGGTGCAGTATGGAAGCCTGGCCGAGTGGCGCGAGATTCGCCAGCAGCTCCTCGCCGTGACCGGCGTCGACGACATCCGCATCGAGTCGGAGACGGCGCGCGGCGCCACGCTGACGCTGCGCTACCCCGGAGGCGGCGACGCGCTCGCCAATGCCCTCTACGGCCAGCGCCTCTCGCTCGAGAGCGGCTCGGGCGACACCTGGATTCTCCGCTCCGCCTACTGACGGTCACCCGCTTTTAGCCGCCATAACGAGCCCATGTAACAGGTGCACGGCTGCGGCGATCGGATATATACGATCTCGACCTATTGCCCTCGACCTAGCTGCCGGACCACGCCTTGAACCCTCCCAACATCATCACCCTTGCCCGGGTGATCCTCGTGCCCCTGGTGTTCTGGCTGCTCGTCACGGGGCAGACGCAGGCTGCGTTTTTCGCGTTCATCGTGGCCGGCATCTCGGATGCCGTCGACGGCTACCTGGCGAAGACGTTCGGGTGGACCACTGAGCTCGGCGCCTACCTCGATCCGCTCGCGGACAAGCTGTTGATCGTCAGCATCTTTCTCGCCCTCGGCGTGGGCGGCAAGCTGCCCCTTTGGCTCGTCATCGCGGTGGTCTCGCGCGATATCCTGATCGTCATTGCCATCGTGCTGTCGTGGCTTCTTGGCAATCCCGTCCGCATCAAGCCGCTTATCGTCAGCAAGGCCAACACGGTGGCGCAGATCGTACTCGCAGGCACGGTGCTGGCGGACGAGGGCTTCGGGCTCGGACTGGAGACGGCGCGCTTCGTGCTCGTCTGGATCACGGGCGCCCTGACGTTCGCCTCGCTCGCTGCCTATTTGCGCAGTTGGCTGCTACATATGTCGGGCTACGAGCCGACGAGCGTGCGGTAGCCGCGCGCCGGCGAGCCTCGAGGGGAGAAGGCTTTTTGGCGATGCGGATCGAGCGACAAGTGCTGTTCTGGCTCGGCGCTGCGATTGTCCTTGCGCTGCTGGTCGGTCTCTTGGAGCCGATCCTGTTGCCCTTCGTCGCCGGCATCGTCATCGCCTACTTTCTCAATCCCGCCGCCGACCGGCTGACGAGCTGGGGCATTCCGCGCCCCATTGCCTCCGTTCTCATCGTCGCCGCTTTCGTATGCGCCATCATCGCCGCGCTGGTGCTGGTCGTGCCGCTCGCGCTCACGCAGGCACAGCAGCTGGCCGTCACGATGCCGGAGGAGATTGCCCGTGCTCGCAGCCTGCTCGAAGGTTGGGCGCGTGAGCGCCTCGGCAGCCACTACCCGGAATTCGAGGCGGGGCTCGAGCGCGTCACGCAGGCGATCTCGGACAATTGGGCGAGCGTCGCCGGGACGCTGGCAGGCTCGCTGTGGAGCCAGGGCCTCGCGCTGTTCAACTTCGTGTCGCTCATGCTGGTGACCCCGCTCGTCGTCTTCTATGTGCTGATGGACTGGCACCGCATGCTGGCCAAGATCGATTCCTGGTTGCCGCGCGAGCACGCGGCCACGCTGCGTCAGCTCGCGAGCGACATAAACGACGCGGTCTCCGCCTTCATCCGTGGCCAGGGCACGGTGTGCTTCGTGCTCGCCATCTACTACTCGGTGGCGCTCACCGCTGCGGGGTTGCGCTATAGCCTGCTGGTCGGCCTCGGCACCGGGCTCATGAGCTTCGTGCCCTTCGTCGGCTGGGCCTTGGGCCTCATCACCGCCACCATCATTGCGACCGTGCAATTCTGGCCCGAGGTAACGCCGATCCTGATCGTCGTCGGCATCTTCGCCGGCGCACAGGTTCTCGACGCCGGGTTCTTGAGCCCCAACATCGTGGGGCAGAAGATCGGCCTGCACCCGGTCTGGCTCATCTTCTCCCTGTTCGCGTTCAGCTATCTGTTCGGGTTCGTCGGCGTGCTGGTCGCGGTGCCGATCGCCGCGGCGATTGGCGTGGTCGTGCGCTTTGCCTTGAGGGCCTATCTCGAAAGCGATTTCTACCGCGGGCGCCCCCCGGTGCCCGCCACCGCCGCCACCTTGAAAGATCCGACCGTCCCATGACCGCTGCGCCCCGCCAGCTCGTTCTCGATCTTGCGCACCGGCAGGCGCTGGGTGCGGAGGACTTCCTGGTCTCGAGCTCCAATGCGGCCGCGATCGAGCTCATCGACCGCTGGCCCGACTGGCCGCATCCGGCCTGCGTGGTGGTGGGGCCGAAGGGCTCGGGCAAGAGTCATCTCGCCAACGTGTGGCGGCTCAAGTCCTCCGCCGGCATCGCTGCCGCGGCGGAGCTGTCGGACGCTGCCGTTGCCGCCCTGCGGGACGGTAGTGCCCTCGTTGTGGAGGATCTCGACCGGGGAATCGGCGACGAGCAGGCGCTCTTCCACCTTTTGAACCGCGCCCGCGAAAGCCGCCTATCGGTGCTGCTCACCTCGCGCGAGGCGCCGGGCGACCTCGAGGTGCGCATTCCCGATCTGCGCTCGCGCCTGCGCGCCTTGCCGATTGCCGCGCTGGAGGCGCCCGACGAGGCGCTTCTGAAAGCGGTGCTGGTAAAACTCTTCTGCGATCGCCAGCTCAACGTGGAGCCGGCGGTCATCGAGTACCTGAGCCTGCGCATGGAGCGCTCTATGGCGGCGGCGAGCCGCGTGGTGGCCGCCATCGACAAGCTGGCGCTGGCCAAGCACCGCAAGGTGACCCGTCCCCTGGCGGCGGAGGCGCTGGCATCCCTCAATGAAGCTGGGGAGTGACGAAAACCTAAGGCTGACGGCATACATCATTGTCATAACAGCGTCGTACTCGGCTCCCTGATTGGCGGGACGGTTCGGCGGGGAGCTTCTCGAGATGGCGAGCGCCAGGAACAAGCTGCGCGAAAAACCCGTGCCGGCGGAGAAGGTCGAGCCGCCGCCGCAGGGCCCGGATCGCTTCTACAACCGCGAGCTGTCGTGGCTGCAGTTCAACCGCCGGGTGCTCGAGGAGGCGCAGAACGAGCGCCACCCGCTCCTCGAGCGCCTGCGCTTCCTGTCGATCTCGGCCTCCAACCTCGATGAGTTCTACATGGTGCGCGTCGCCGGCATCTACGGCCAGGTCGCGGCCGGGGTGCAGACGCCCTCCCAAGACGGCCTGACGCCGGCACAGCAGCTGCGCGCCATCAACCGCTTCGCGGCGGGTCTCGTCGCCGACAAGCAGGCCTGCTGGCGCGTCCTGAAAGGGAAGATGGCCGAGGCCGGCATCCACATCCTGGAGCCCAAGGATTTGCGCCCGAGCGAGCGCAGCTGGCTGCAGCGTCTGTTCATGACGCACATCTTCCCCATCCTGACGCCGATCGCCGTCGATCCGGCGCACCCCTTCCCCTTCATCCTCAACAAGGGCCTCACCCTCGCCGTCGAGATGCAGCGCGACAGCGACGGCAAGGCCATGAACGGGCTCATCCCCATCTCCGGACAGCTCGAGCGCTTCATTCGTCTCGGCACGGCCGAGTCCGAGCAGCCCGAGCTGCGCTTCATACGGCTCGAGACGATGATCGGCCTCTTCATCGACGAGCTGTTCCCCGGCTTCCAAATCAAGAGCCAGGGCGCGTTCCGGGTGCTGCGCGACAGCGATATCGAGATCCAGGAGGAAGCCGAGGACCTGGTGCGCTCGTTCGAAAGCGCGCTGAAGCGGCGCCGCCGCGGCCACGTGATCCGGCTCGAGCTCGAGGCCGCGATGCCCAACCGCCTGAAGCGCTTCGTGGTCGAGGAGCTGGAGGTCGGCGAGGACGCCGTGTTCGTCAAGGACGGCCTGCTCGCGCTCGCCGATACGGCGCAGCTCATCGTGGCCGACCGCCCCGACCTCCTGTTCAAGCCCTTCGTCGGCCGCTTCCCCGAGCGCATCCGCGAGTTCAACGGTGACTGCTTCGCGGCCGTGCGCAAGAAGGACATCATCGTCCACCACCCCTACGAATCCTTCGACGTGGTGGTGCAGTACCTGCGCCAGGCCGTGGCCGACCCCAACGTCATGGCCATCAAGTGGACGCTCTACCGCACCTCGCGCGACAGCCCCATCGTGCAGGCCCTGAAGGAGGCGGTGGAGGCCGGCAAATCCGTCACCGCCGTGGTCGAGCTCAAGGCCCGCTTCGACGAGGCCGCCAACATTCGCTGGGCGCGCGACCTGGAAAGTGCCGGCGTGCACGTCGTCTACGGCTTCATCGAGCTCAAGACGCACGCTAAGCTCGGCATCATCGTGCGCCGCGAGGGGGCGGAGTTAACGAGCTATTGCCACATCGGCACCGGCAACTATCACGCGCAGACGGCGCGCGTTTACACTGATCTTTCCCTGTTCACGACCGATCCCGCGATCGCGCGCGACGTGACCCGCATCCTCAATTTCGTCACCGGCTACGGTGAGCCCGCCGAGCTCGAGGCGATGGCGGCGAGCCCGCACGGCATCCGCCGGCGCATCCTCGCGCACATCCGCGAGGAGATCGAGCACGCCAAGGCCGGGCGCCCCGCCGCCATCTGGATGAAGATGAACGCCCTCGTCGACACCCAGATCATCAACACTCTTTATGAGGCGAGCCAAGCCGGCGTGCATATCGACCTCGTGGTGCGCGGCGTGTGCTGCCTCAAGCCGGAAATTCCCGGCCTTTCCGACAATATTCGCGTCAAGAGCATCATTGGGCGCTTCCTCGAGCACGCGCGCATTTACTGTTTTGGGCGCGGTGAGGGGTTGCCTTCCCCGAAGGCTGCCGTCTACATCAGCTCCGCCGACATGATGCCGCGTAACCTAGACCGGCGCGTCGAAGCCATGGTCCCGATTCTGAACCCCACGGTGCATGAGCAGGTTTTGAACCAGATCATGGTCGCCAACCTCAAAGACAACCAGCAAAGCTGGCGGATACTGCCGGACGGCTCCTCGGAGCGGATCAAGCCGGCGAAAGCGGAGGACGCCTTCAACGCGCACCAGTACTTCCTGACGAACCCGAGCCTTTCGGGTCGCGGGCAGGCGCTGAAGGAGAATTTCCCGCCACGCTTCAGTCCGCTTAACAAAGACTGAGCAGGGGCCACGATTGACGAGCCTGGAGCGTTTGGTCGAAAAGCTGCGCCCCTACACGGAGCTCGAGCCGATCGGTGTGATCGATATCGGCTCCAACTCGGTCCGCCTCGTCATTTACGAGGGCGCGGTGCGGGCGCCGACCCCCTTGTTCAACGAGAAGGTTCTGTGCGGGCTCGGCCGCTCGATCGCCACCACCGGCCGGCTGGGCGAGGAGGCCGTGCAGCGGACGCTCGAAGCCCTCGTTCGCTTCCGCTCGATTGCGCGTATCCTCGAGGTGAAGAACCTCAAGGCGTTCGCGACCGCGGCCGTGCGCGATGCCGCCAACGGGTCCGAGTTCATCGTGCGCGCCGAGAAGGCGTGCGGCACGCGCATCGAGGTCTTGTCCGGCGAGAAGGAAGCGAGGCTCGTCGCCCAGGGCATCATGATGGGGTTCACGGATGCCGACGGCATCGCGGGCGACCTCGGCGGCGGCAGCTTGGAGCTCATCGACATCGCCAAGGACAAGCTCAAGCAGGCGGTGACCCTGCCCGTCGGTGGCCTGCGGCTCATCGATGCCACCGGCGCCAAGATCGACAAGGCGCAGCCCTTGGTCGATGAGGCCATGGCCAGCGTGCCGTGGCTCGGCGAAGGCAAGGGACGCCCCTTCTTCGCGGTCGGCGGAAGCTGGCGCGCGCTCGCCCATCTGCACATGGAGCACACGGGCTATCCGCTGCGCGTGACGCACGGCTACACGATCCCCACCGAGGAGGCGATCGCCTTCTGCGAGTTCGTGCGCAAGACCAAGAAGCTCAGCGCGCTGTCGGGCATCGAGGACGTCACCCGCGCACGCCGCGAGGTGCTCCCCTACGGCGCGCTGGTGCTGGAGCGGCTCTTGAAATCGGTGCAGCCGCGCGAGGTGGTGTTCTCCGTCTTCGGCATCCGCGAGGGGCTGCTGTTCAGCCTGTTGCCGGCGCACGAGCGGCGCAAGGACCCGCTCATGAGCTTCTGCGCGGAGTACGCCGCTTTGCGCTCCCGCTCGGTCGAGCACGCCTGGGAGCTGTGTAAGTGGACGGACGCGATCTTCACGCCCCCCGGCCCCGACGAGACGCCCGAGGAGCGGCGCCTGCGCCATGCCGCCTGCCTATTGTCCGACACCGGCTGGCGCTCGCATCCCGACTATCGCGGCGAGCAGAGCCTCAATCTCTTGGCCCACGCCGCCCTCGCCGGCATCGACCATCCGGGACGCGTCTTCCTCGCGCTGTCGGTCTACTACCGCCACGCCGGGTCCGGGCAGGCCCGCGGCGAGGATCTTTCCGAGAGCCTCAAAGCCATCGTGTCGAAGCGCGTGTTGAAGCGCGCCCGCATCGTCGGGGCGGCGATCAGGGCTGCCCACATGCTCTCGATCGGCGTTCCCGGCGTCATCGACGAGACGCCCTTGAGCTATGAGGGCAACAAGCTCGTGCTCACCATCCCCAAGGCTTATGCCGGCATGGACGGGGAGCGCCTGCGCCGTCGATTCGAGGCGCTGGCCGAGCTGTTGGAGCGCGAGCCGGAAATCCGCATCGCGACGTAATCCAGCGTTACGCGTGGGCAACGGTTGTGTTGGGCCCCAGGCCGCCACATTTTCTGCTAAATTAGTGCTTCCGCAACAGGACCCCTTTCGCCATGGCCGACGACCCGTACGCAATCCTTGGTGTGCCGAGAAGCGCCTCCGAGGAGGACATACGGCGGGCCTTCCGCAAGCTGGCCAAGGAGCTGCATCCCGACGTCAATCCGTCGAACCGGGCAACGACCGAGGAGCGCTTCAAGAAGGTATCCGCGGCCTACCAGATCCTCGGCGACCCCGAGAAGCGCCGGGCCTTCGACCGCGGCGAGATCGATGCGCGCGGGGAGCCGCGGCGCGATGCGTTCCGCAGCTATACGCGCGGGGCGCGGGCGGGCGCCGGCGCGGGTGCAAGCTTCGAGGACTTCGGTTTCGCCGACATCTTCTCCGACATTTTCGGCGGCGGCGCACGCGGGGCGGGCTCGGCGCGTGCGGGCTTCGGGGTCAGGGGCGGCGACGTCCGCTATTCCCTCGACATCGATTTCCTCGAGGCCGTGAAGGGCGCGACCAAGCGCGTCACCATGCCGGGCGGCTCTGCCCTCGACCTCGCGGTGCCGGCCGGCGTCGCCGACAACCAGCTTCTGCGCTTGAAGGGTAAGGGTGGACGCGGCCTAGGCGGGGGCGATGCCGGCGATGCGCTGGTCGAAATTCACGTGCGCCCGAACGCCCAGTTCAAGCGCGATGGCGACGACATCCTGTCGGAAATCCCCATCACGCTCGATGAGGCCGTGCTGGGGGCCAAGGTCGAGGTGGCCACCGTCGACGGGCGGGTGCAGCTCACCATCCCCAAGGGCACGAGCTCGGGCCGCGTGTTCCGCTTGAAAGGCAAGGGCATTCGGCCGGCAGGCAAGGCGGAAGCCGGCGATCAGCTCGTCACGGTGCGCATCGTGTTGCCGGAAGCGATCGACGACAGCCTCGCCTATTTCTTCTCGGAGTGGCGCCAGAAGCACCGCTACGATCCGGGACGGAAATAGGCAATAGGCACGACCTCGCCGCCGTAGAGCGTCAACGCGATCTCGCCCCGCTTTAAGCGCAGCGCGTCCTCGCCGAAAAGCTTGCGCCGCCAACCTTTGAGCGCCGCGATGTCGGGCTCGGGCTCGAGCGCGATGCGCTCTAAGTCCTCGGAATCGGCGATGAGGCGTGGCGCCACGCGGTGGCGGGCAGCGGAGGCCTTGAGGAGCACCCGCAACAGATCGATGAGGGCGGTGGCCTCGGCCGACAGCTGCTGCCCGCGGTCGATGGGCGGCAGCGCCTTCACGTCGCGCTGCAGGCCGCGCTTCACCGCCTCGATGATCTCGCGGGCGCGCGCCGAGCGCGAGAAGCCCTCGCTCAAGGTCCTGAGCTCGCTCAACTGCTCAGGCGTGGTCGGCGCTTGGTTGGCGATGTCGTAGAGCGCCTCGTCGCGCAGGATGCGCGCGCGCGGCACGTCCTGCGCTTGCGCGAGGCGCTCACGCCAGGCGGCAAGCTCCATCAGGACGGCCAGCGCCTTGCGGTTCTTCACCCTGAGCTTCAAGCGCTGCCAGGCCTCCTCCGGGTGCTGCTCGTAGGTCTTACGGTCTGTTAAGACGCCCATTTCCTCGTTGAGCCAGTCGGCCCGGCCGGCGGAGTCAATCTCCGCCTTCAAGTGCCGGTAGACGTCGCGCAGGTGCGTCACGTCGGCGAGCGCATAGCTCAATTGCTTGTCGGACAGCGGACGCCGGCTCCAGTCGGTGAAGCGCGAGGACTTGTCGAGGTCGACGCCGGTCACCTTCTTCACGAGGTTCACGTACGAGATCGACTCGCCGAAGCCGCACACCATGGCCGCGATCTGCGTGTCGAACACGGGGTGCGGCACCAACCCGGTTTTGGCGAAGACGATCTCGATGTCCTGGCGCGCAGCGTGGAAGACCTTGGGCAGGCGCTGGTTGGCCATCAGCTCCCAAAAGGGCGACAAATCGAGCCCGGGCGCCATGGGATCGAGGATCAGCGCCTCCTCGGGGGAGGCGAGCTGCACGAGGCAGAGCTGGGGCCAGAAGGTCTGCTCACGCATGAATTCGGTGTCGACAGCGACGAAATTGCTGTCCGAAAGGCGCTGGCAGGCTTGGGTAAGTTCTTGCGAAGTGGTGACGATGCGCATCTAGCGGGGGATATAGCGCAAAGAAATGTGTTTGTCGCGGGGCTCGGGCGCCCTTGCTTTAACTCGGCAGCGCGGCGGATTGCCCGTGCCGCGGCCCCGCCGGGCCGAGCCCGCGCCGCTGTTTCATAGCCCGCCGCTATCGAATCCGAAGGAGCTCGATATTTCAGCTCGGGCGAGGAGGCGGGCATAACGGCCTCGGAAGCGCCGACCACCCCCGGCCCTCTCCGAGACTGCAAACGCAACGCCTCAACCCAACCGAAGGAGAACGACCATGAAGACCCTCATCCTCGCCGCGCTGCTCGCCGTGTCTGCGGTTGCCACCGGCACCGTCGCCAACGCCGACACGTTCGCCGTGCACGGCTACCAGGGCAACAGCTACGGCAACTAAGCCGTCGCCTTAAAGCTCGAAACGACCGCGGCCGCAGGAGCCTCCCCTGCGGCCGCTGTTCGTTTGATGCGCCACTCGAAATCGTCGCGGAATTTTCGCGATTTTGTCATCCCGCTCTGCTTCGTGCATTTGCTCAATATTAGTCGAAAAAGCACTGAATTTTAAACGAATTCTCCTCAAATGAAGGGGCCCCCATCTCAGCGCTTGCCGAGCGCTTGTCGCCAGCTTCGAGGACCCTCACATGCCGCGTTTGCGTACTGCCATCCTGCCGCTGTTCACGGCACTCATCGTGCCCGCGTTCGGCGAAACCGCCACCACATCCTGCCAATCCTGGAATGCGTCCCATTGCGAGGCCGAGTTCGCTCGCGCCCGCAACGCCGAGGTCAATGCGTCGATCGCGGCCGTCGAGCTTGCGCGCGAGCGCCGCTTCGCGGACGCCCGCAACGCCGAGATCGAAGCCTCAATCCTCACCGTGCGGGCCGCGCGCGAGAGCGAGTTCGCCTTGAAGCGCACGACCTGCGAGAGCCCGGATGCCAACCTCGCCCCCTGCGAGGGCGACATCGCCGCCAACTTTGCTGCGGCCCGCAACACCGAGATCGAGGCTTCGCTCGCCGCCGTCGCGGCCGAGCGCGAGGCCCGCTTCGCGCAGACGCGCAATGCCGAGATCGCGGCATCGATTGCCACCGTCGAGGCTGCCCGCGCTCGCCAGCAGGCTATGAACCGCACGAGCTGCGAGAGCCCGGACGCCAACCTCGCCCCCTGCGAGGGCAAGGTCGCCGCCCGCTTTGCCAAGGCGCGCAACGCCGAAATCGAGGCTTCGCTCGCCGCCGCCGCGGCCGAGCGCGAGGCCCGCTTCGCGCAGACGCGCAATGCCGAGATCGCGGCATCGATTGCCACCGTCGAGGCTGCCCGCGCACGTGAGCAGGCGCTGAACCGCACGAGCTGCGAGAGCCCGGATGCGAACCTCGCCCCCTGCGAGGGTGAGGTCGCCGCCAACTTTGCTGCGGCCCGCAACGCCGAAATCGAGGCTTCGCTAACCGCCGTCGCGGCCGAACGCGAGCACCGCTTCGCGCTGGCGCGCAACGCCGAAATCGACGCATCAATCGCCACCGTCGAGGCCGCCCGCGAGCGCGACTATGCCGAGGCGCGGGCCGCTCTCATGCTGGCCCGGCTCGATGTCGTCCGCAGCGACCGCGCGCAGCGCTTTGCTGCGGCCCGCAACGCCGAGATCGACGCCTCGATTGCCGCCGTCACGGTGGCGCGTGCGCGCGAGTTCGTGGCCGCCCGCAACGCCGAGATCAATGCATCGATTGCGCTCGCCAATGCGGCGCGCGAGCGCCGCTTCGCGGATGCCCGCAACGCCGAGATCGAGGCTGCGCTGTCCGCCTACCGGGCCGAGCGCACCATCCGCGCGGCTCAGGCCCCGCGGCCGGTCGACCCGCATTCGCCGCCGCTGGAGACCGGCACCATCCGCATCCCCGACGTACCGGCGGAGCCCCTTATGCCGCTGCGCCGCTCGATCAGCGACGAGCCTTGCCCCGCCGCGGGCGTGCGCCTCGCGCCGGTGCAGTTCTCGGGTCCCGGCGCCATCGTCGACGACGCCATGAAGCCGGGGCTCGACGTCATCGCGGCCATCGCCAAGGACTGCCCGGCCGTGCACATCGAGATCCACGGCTACTCGGACAGCTCCTCGGCCGTTCACGTCAGCCGGCTTTTGTCGGAGCTGCGCGCCAAGGCCGCCATGGACTACCTCGCGTCGATGGGCGTTCGCCCCGACCGCATGACCGCCATCGGCCACGGCGACATGATCCCGCTTGCCGCCAACACGACGCCGGAGAACCGCGCCAAGAACCGCCGCGTCGAGTTCACCATCAAGGACCTGGCGCTGCAGGCAGGCATCAAGCGCGTGATGTGGGATTTGGCCGACCTGCTCGACCCGACCTACGTGCCGCAGCTCGCGCGGCTGAGCCCCTGAAGCGGGAGACTTCCGTAGACTTGAGAGGAATTGAGCGCGCGCGGCCCTAACGCAGGGCGGCGCGCGCGGCGCCGAGGATCGCCCCGGGCTTCTGCGGCGAGCCCTGCTGCAAGAGCACGACGACGCCGTCGTAGTCCTTGAGCTCAGCGGCGGGGACGGCCTGCGTCACCGGCGCGCCCGTCCAATCGCCGACGATGCGGATGTCGCGCACGACATTGGTGTAGGTCACCTTGCGCCGCGCATTCTCGCCGCGCCCGATGGCAACCTCGCGCGAGGCGTAATAGGGCAACAACAAGACGACCGCGGGCGATTTGGGCGCGCCGGCGGCGGCGCCGACGGAGAGCACGACGTTGTCGCCCTTGCGCGCCACAGAAAGCGGAACCTTGAGACCCGCCGCGGTTGCGTCCGCCGCGCGCTCGATCTGATCGCGCTCCGCACCTTCGGCAGATTCGCGGCCGTTGATGATCGCCTGCGGAGTGAAGAGATCGTCGTCGCCGCGCACGCCAGCGTAGGCCTCCTGCCGCTCGGTGAACGCGTGACGCGCGAGCGTGTCCTTCCACCCGAGCCGGTCCCAGTAGTCGACGGGAAGGGTCAGCGTGATGAGATCGGGCTCGCGCGCGAGCTCGGTGAACAGCTCATCGGCGGGCGGGCAGGACGAGCAGCCTTGGCTCGTGAACAGCTCGACGACCGCGCGCGGGCCCGGCTCAGCGGCCGCGGGAAGGCCGGTGGCTGCCATCGCCGCGGCGAGAAGCCCAAAGGGTACTGCGCGCATTTGACCTGCTTTCCTGCTCGAGGCTCGGGGAATGCCTTCCAAGGCTGCCATTCGCACCGCAGGGGCCCCTCGTTACGGGCAGAGGGTGCGCTAGGGGGCGGGCAAGATTACGCGGCATTCGGGCACCAATCGCTCAACATTCGGTTACCGCCGCGGGTCGAATGCCACAATGATGTCAAGCTCTTGCGGCCTTCCTGGGGCGTGTGGATTGCTTTGCCAGCAACGGGGGCCACATGCGCATCCTCTCGCTTCCTTCCTCGGCCTCAGCGCTGATCTCCATCGCGCTCTTCGCCAGCGGCGCCGCGCAGGCGTCCGAGCGCATCAACATGCCGTTCAACTGCCAGTTCGACGGCGAGCGGGTGCAGATGTACCCGTCCGAGGAACGCACCTACGAGATCTACGGACGCCGCGAGAGCGAGATGTTCACCGCCTGCTCGCCGGCCGATCCGGGCCTCTGCCGCAGCTGGCACGTGCATCGCTTCGACTTCAGCTGCTCGGGCGTTCGCGTGCCCTGGATCGACGCCGCGGTAGCGGGCGCACGCGCGAACGGCCGGGACGCCTGGGTCGAGGGCGGCAGCTTCCATCTGGTCATGGGGCCCATGTGGGCCGGGCGCCGTCCCTCGTTCGGCTACGGCGGCTGGTGGCGTCACCGCTATCCGCGTGACGATTTCGCGGCCGACGACGGCGCGCGCACCGTGACGCTGCCGCCGGGCTACGCTCCGGCGCTCGGCATCCCGGTGACCTTCAGCGGCACGCCGGCGGATGCGGTCGCGCAGGCCTTCCCGCCGGCGACGGTCACGCGTGCTCCGGCCGCGAAGGACAAGGTCCCGGCCTTGCCCGAGCGCGCGCCGCGCAAACAGGAGACGCCTCCCGCGGCGGCCGCGGCGCCGCAAGCCGCTGCGCCAACGGCGACGGACGGCAAGGCGGCGGCTCCTGGGCCGGCCGTCTCCATCCCCGGCAGCGTGACGCCGACGCTCATCAATGGCTCCGGCGCAGCGCCGGCCTCGCCAGCTCCGGCGACGACTGCCGACAAGACGGACGTGCGCGTCGCGGGCGCCAGCGAAACGGCGGCGGCGACCGAGACCGCGGCGAAGAGCGCACCGGCTGCACCCGCTCCCACGGAGACGGCTTCGCTGCCCGAACGGTCGAGCTACGACCAGAGGACGATGGTGATGCTCGCGGGCGCGGCGGCAGCGCTGCTGACGCTTACGAGCCTGGCGGTGGGCGGCCTCTGGCGCTGGTCGCGCGGTCAGAAGCGCTTGCCTCCGCCACCGAGCCGCGACATCGCCAGCATTTCGCTCGGCGGCGCCGCGAAGGGGACATCGCTCTCGCCCTATGACAAGGGAGAGCCCCCCGCAGTACAGGCGCCGCCGCCGCTGTTGCCCGGCAATGCGGGGTTTGCCTCACCCGACGATCTGCCGATGCCGACGACGTACTCGGAGGCCCTCGAGGTGCTCGGCGCCAGCCCCGACACCGCGCTCGCGACCATCAAGAAAATCGTCGATGGGCTGCGGCAGAGCTGGCACCCGGATCTTGCCCGCTCGGAGCACGACCGGCTGCTGCGTCAGCGGCGCCTGCAGCAGATCAACGTCGCCTGGGACCTCGTCTCGCAACGCCGTACGGCGGCGTGACGTGCTCTAAGCGTCGTCGCCGGGGCCGCCTTCGGGATCGTAGCTTGCGACATCGGCCGCAGGTGCCTTCGCGCGAACGCCGCGGCCGTGCCCGTTGGGGGCGCGCGGGCTGCGCGCCGACGGATCGCGGCCGATGATCGGCTCGAGATCGGCGAGGTCGATGAACTGGTCGGCCTGGCGGCGCAGCTCGTCGGCGATCATGGGCGGGTTGCTCTGCAGCGTCGAGATCACGCTGACGCGCTTGCCGCGCAGCTGCAAATCCGCGACGAGGCTGCGGAAATCGCCATCGCCGGAGAACAGCACGATGTGATCGAGAGCCGGCGCGAGCTGGATTGCCTGCACCGCGAGCTCGATGTCCATGTTGCCCTTGACCTTGCGGCGCCCGGACGCGTCGGTGAACTCTTTGAGGGGCTTGGTGACGACGGTGAAGCCGTTGTAGCCGAGCCAATCGATCAACGGCCGTATGGACGAATATTCCTGATCGTCGGCAAGTGCTGTGTAGTAGAACGCGCGCACGAGCTGGGCGCGCTGCCCGAACAGCATAAGCAATCGCTTGTAGTCGATGTCGAACTCTAGCGCCTTCGCGGTGGCGTAAAGGTTGACGCCATCTATGAAGAGAGCTACGCGCTCAGTCTGATAAAAATGCATCTTCAACCTCTAAGGGAAGAGGCGGAGCAATTTCGCCTCATCCCGCGGTAACTTGCATTGATCAGACACCAGTCCGTTGTCCTTGGGTTTGACTGAACCGGTACAAGTATTTGACTGAAGCGGCACGTTAACCTCGATATGAAGACCGCCTTTTCCACAGCAAGCGTGCACGCCCGCGACCGGCTCGCCTACTGGCTCGAGGAAGCGTCCCGGCATTATGTAACGCACGAGTTCAGCACGCCCGTCGGCCGCAAGTTCAACGGAGAGATCCGTGTCGCCACGCTGGGCACTTTTGATGTCGCGGCTTTTCGATGCGACGAGGCCAAGGTGGTGCGCACGCCGCGCTGCCTGAAGGGTGCCACCGACGACGACATCCTGTTGTGCCAGCAGGTCGCCGGCCATACGACTGTGCATCAAGACGGCCGCGACGTCATCACCACTCCGGGCGACGTCTATCTGATCGACCCGCGCCGTCCCTTCGCGCTCGGTGTCGGCGTGACGCGCTCGCTCGTGTTCAAGGTGCCGCGTTGGGAGCTGCAGGCACGGCTCGGCGAGGTCGCCTCCCACACCGCGATGCCCGTTCCCCGAGGCAAGCCGGTTTCGATTCTCGCCTCGGAATTTCTCACCATGGCGGCCGAGCGCGCCGATGCGATCGATCCATCGATGGGCGCCAAGGTGGCGCGGCAGGCGCTCGACCTCGTGGCGCTCGCGTTCGAGGCGCGCACCGGAAACGCGGCTCTGCTCTCCTCCACGCGCACGACCACGCTCCTGCGGCTGAAGTCGATCATCGAGGCGCGCTTGAGCGATCCCGAGCTCAAGCCGGCCGGCGTCGCTGCGATCGCCGGCATCAGCGTCCGCTACGCCAACGCGCTACTGGCGCACGAGGGTACCTCGCTCGAGCGCTTCATCGTGCAGCGCCGGCTGCAGCGCTGCCGCCTGGCGCTGGAGGATCCCGCGCAGCTCGGCCGTACCGTGGGCGACATCGCCTATTCGTACGGGTTTTCCGACCTCTCGCACTTCACGCGGCGCTACCAGGCCCAGTTCGGACGCTCGCCCGGCGAGTCCCGCCCGGTGGTGCGCTGAGGGCACGAGGGCCGCGCTCACTCTTGCCGCGGGCGCCTGCCGACGAGCCGCATGAAGGCCTCGACCTTGGCGCGATCATGATACTCATCGACGCGCGTTATGAGCCCGTCCTTCACCTGCATCACCATGCGAAAGCGGCCATCGAGCATCTCGCCGCTCTCGCGGTGCCGGTACATGAACTCGACCTGGAAGCGGACGGTGTTGCCGTCGGCGGTCAGCTTGAACGGGCGGTAGAGGATGTACTCGAAATCCTCGCGCACCTTTCGCAGCGCGGCGCCGATCCCCTCGCGCCCGACGGTCTCGCCGCCGTGCGGAAGGGCTTCGCCGGAGATATGCAACGCATAGACCGCATCCTCGGCGAGGTAACGGATCGCCTCGTCGATGTCGCCCTCGGCCCATGCTGCGTTGAATCCGTCGACCGCCTCAATCGGGGTGGGGTGCCGCAATAGGTGCTCCTGCTGAAAAATCCTTGAGAATGAAATCGCTGGATGGGGTTCCGGCTGGGCGCCCCCGCCGTGGGCGAGCGGCCAAGCGAACGCCAATCACTTCACTTGAAAATGCCGAGCGCTGCAACCCTTGCGAGCATAACCGTAATAAAATGTGAAAGCGGCGCGAAGTCGCGCCGCTTTCCCTTAAGTGTCGCCGGTCTGGTGGGACGGGCGTCGCAGCCCCGGGCGGCTATGGCGCCAAGCGCAAGCTCACACCCGCGCGCACGACGTCGATGTTGCCGAAATTGAGGAAGTCACCGGCGCCGGCTCCGGGGAAGCCGGAGATCGAAGCGTTGTCGCCTAGCGAGTAGCGCAGATACTCGGTGCGCAGGGCAACACCGTACGCGACCATCCACTCGATGCCGCCGCCGTAGGACCAACCGGTGTCCTTGAGGTGCAGCTGGCTGCCGCCGAGCGACTCCGTGAAGGTGTAGCGCGCGGCGGCGCCGCCGCCCGTTCCGTAGAACAGCACGTCGCCCCACAGCACGCCGAGCCTGCCACGAAGGGTTGCGAGGTAGCTCAGATCGCCAGAGATGACCTCGCCGATCGAGCCGTCGGTGACCGAGTTCGATGAGTTGATCCCCGTGTCGGCATCGAGCTCGACGCCGAGCAGGAACCAGTTCATCCGCCAATTGTAGCCAAGCTGGGCGCCGACGATCGCGCCATTCGGATCGAGACCCGACAGAGAGGTCGGCGTACCGGCGCTGTCGTAGACGCCATCGACGCTATGCCAAGCGTAGCCGAGGTTGAGACCGAAGTACGGGCCGGTCCACGGAAGCGGCCCCTGCGTGCGGGCCGTCGACTGCGGCCAATACCCATCGGCGCGAGCTGCGCATGTGATCAAAACGCAACTGCAGCGACGAATGCCAATAAACGAACCGACTGTTTCAAGACACGGACCCCCTACTTAATTCGTTATGTCCGCCCCTCTAAAGTGGGCTACGCCATTGCCGCACCGCTATCATGGGGTCTCGTCGCGCAACAATCAGTGCGCCGCGGGTTGTGCACACGAGGGTTGCTATTGTCCACATCTCTCGTGGACGGAAATTTCTCCAACGATGTGTGGGCTGAATGCATCGGTTTTTCGTCGCGCGCAGCCGCGCGGCGGTGCTTATCCCCGTCTCCTCCACAGGCTGTCGGCGCGCGCGTTTCACGTGCCGTGGAGCCCCGAAAGGCGAGCATCGGCGGCCGCTGCAGCGCCGGCCAAGGAGCCGCGCGCATCCGCCCGGTGCCACATCCGCGTCCAACGGCTATTGTGGATTGCGTCGTGGTGACGATCGGGGCGAACGGCAAAGATGAGCGCCGACGACATCGTGCTCAGCGCCAGCAGCGTTAACGCGCTAGCACGTCAGCAGGTATCGAGCCGCAACGAGTGGCCGCGGGGCTTCTGGATCGGGCTCGCGTGCGCCGCGGCCGTGCACGCCGCGCTCATCATCGGCGTCGCGCGGCATGCGCCGCGCTATCTTGGCGACCCGAGCGGCGCGGCCGATGCGATCAACGTGGAGCTCGTCGACGAGGCGGCCCTAAAGAGCCTCGAGAGCGGCACCGGAGCGACGCCCCCGCCAGGCAACCCCGTCCCGCCGCCGCAGCCGCAGACCGCGCAGCCGCAACAAGCGCCTCCGCAGCCCGAGGCGAAGCAGCCCGCCGACAAGACGCCGTCCGAGCCGAAGGCCGAGCAGCCGCAAGCTGCCCCCGCCGAGCAGTCCGCCAGCGTCCTACCGGTCGAGAAGGAGAGCGCGCAGCCCGCGCCGCCGCAGGAGGAGCGGGCCAAGGAGGGCGCGCAGCAGAAGAAGGCCGAGCCGGAGCAGCCCAAGATGGAGTTGAAGCCGCCCCAGCAGCTCGATCTTTCCCTGCCCTACGACATGACCATGCGCACTACGCCGTATGACGAGTTCGGCCGCGCTTCATCGGCGGTCGGGCGCCCCGCAGGCATCACGCGCTCCGGCGAGAACGACGAGTTCGGCCGCGGCGTCGTGCAGGCGCTGAAGAAGACGATGCCGCCGGCGACCGGCACCAAGGGGCGCGTCACCATCAAGCTGATCCTAGATGAGCGGGGCAACATCTCAACCGTGAAGCTCGTGCAGGGCGCGGGCATCCGCGACCTCGACGACGGGGTGCTGTTCTCCGCGCAGCAGGCGAGCTTCCCGTTTCCTCCCAAAGGCTCGACCGTCGCCGACCGCACCTTC
>DATIZL010000191.1:0-11201 GCA_035517115.1 Hyphomicrobium sp. | reverse complement strand
AGCCGGTGTGGCGCACATGACCAGGCGGACGTCGCACTGCCGTGTCCCTCGAATCGCTTTGTCGGTCCGAGGAGATCAGTTGCCTCCGAATGTGTGCTCGTCTTGGCGAGATTGGCGCGGTTTGGGGGCGGCAGCCAAGGACCTACTCGGGGATGTCCGGCTCCACGAGCTGCGCGAGCTGTGCGAGCGATTGCTGCCAGCCGAGATAGCAGGCTTCGAGCGGGATCACGGCCGGCAGTCCCGACTGCTCGATGTTGATCTCCGTGCCCACGGAGACCGGCTTCAGCGCGATGGTGACATGAATGAGGCCGGGCAGATTGGGATCGTCGAAGCGGTCGGTGTAGCGGATGCGCTCGTGCGGAACGAGCTCGAGGTACTCCCCGCCGAAGGAGTGGCCCTTCCCCGTCGTGAAGTTCTTGAACGACATTTTGAATGTGCCGCCGACCTTCGCATCCATGTGCTCGATCTTGCAGGTGAAGCCGTTGGGCGGCAGCCATTTGGCCATGGCATCGGCGTCGAGGAAGGCGCGGTAGACCTTCTCGGGCTTGGCGGCGAGCACCCGGTGCAGCCGGACGGTGTTCTCAGGCGCGGCGGCGGCCATTTTCGGCTCGGCCTTGTCGGAACCCGGCTTCTTCGAGTCCGCCTTCTTCGACTCCATCTTCTCGGACATGATGTTGCTCCCTTTTGCCCCGGCGAAAGAGCGCTTTCTGCGTGATAGTTCCGCTCTCTGCCATAAAGACGTTCGACACGCGCTGCGTCCGACACGCGATCGAGGTTTTTTCGGCGGCCTCTTCAACTGTAGTGGGCCCGCGCTGAGCCGTGCCACGTGGGGCGGCTCGCGCTCCTCCGGCCGGCGTTTGCGAAGACCAACAGGCTCGAGCTAGCGCGCCGGGGGGCTGAGCTGTCGCGCTAGCGGGACTCGATCACCTCGCCGACAAGCTCGCGCAGCTTTTCTTTGGCGTCCTCCAGTGCGGCGCGCCCCTGCGCCGTGGTCCTGTAGAGGCGCCGGGCGGTGCGGCCCATGCGCTTCTCGCGCGAGCGCAGGTAGCCCTTGCGCTCGAGCGAATGCAGCATCGGATAGAGCGTGCCGGCGCTCAGCCGATAGCCGTGGCGCGCGAGCTCCTCGATGATCCACTGCCCGTAGATTTCCGTCTCGGCGGCATGATGGAGGATGTGGATGCGAATGAAGCCGGGGAGCAGGTCTTGGTTTGCCATCAGGCGCTCCACTCAATCGATTCTGGGGATTCATAATCCGATTTCGATAGCGATGGCTGCAGCTTTTTCATTGACTGTGACGGCATGGGCTGTTCACTATCGATTTTAGATATCGTATCTCGCTAAAGAAATCAGGATCGAAGGACGATATTGTGAACCGATTGACCCCTGCGCGGTGGGGTGGCGTGCCCGCACAGAGCCTTACGAAACCAGGGCCGCTACAAGCCGGCAGCCGGATGGGGCCCCACATGTCCTGGAATGACGTCCTCGCAACGAGCGGCTCAGGGTGGACGGTGCTCGTCCGGCTACTTGTCGGCCTCGTCGTCTTCGTTCCCGAAGGCATCCAAAAGCTCGTCTTTCCCGACGTGCTCGGCGCCGGCCGCTTCGCCAGGATCGGCATTCCACTTCCTGAGCTCATGGGGCCATTTGTCGGCGTCGTAGAGATAGTCTGCGGGCTGCTGATCATCATTGGTTTATTCACGCGGCTCGCCGCGATCCCGCTCATCATCATCATGATCGTTGCTCTCGTCTCGACCAAGCTGCCAATCCTGCTCGGCCATGATGTCTTGCTGTTTCACCTTTCCGCCGATATCAAGCGCCTGGGATTCTGGAGCATGCTGCACGAGGCGCGCGCCGATCTCACCATGCTTCTCGGCAACATCTACCTCCTGATCGAAGGCGGCGGGCGCTGGTCGCTCGATGCGGCGCTCAGCTCGCGCCTGCGCTCGCAAGCGTGAGGCTCACCCCATGGCTCACCGACGAACCCGCTTTCTCCTTGCTGCCGCTACGTTCACCAGTGGAATTCTTGCCGGCGGCATCGTCGACCGCATATTTGTAGGAGGGCCGGCATGGCATGCGCTCGGCGCGGGAGCCTGGGTGCAGTTCAGCCGTCAGGCCGATCTTGGTACCGGGCTCATCGCCTACCCCCTCGAAGGCACCGGTGCCGCGCTGCTGATTGTTGCCGCGGCGTTCAGCAATTATTTCGACGGCGAGATGCGGGAAGTGGCGGCAGCGCCCCTGTATCTTGCCGTCGCATTCTCTCTGGCGGGTCTCGCTTTCACGCTCAAGGCCGCGCCGATCATGCTAGAGCTCGGCGCGCCTGAGCCGGCAAGCGAAGTGCAGCGCGCGTTCGACGAGTTCTACCTCTGGGGGCTCTATCTTCGTGGCGCCACGGATTGCCTCGCGTTTCTCTCGGAAATCTGGGCGCTCTCGACCCTTGGGCGCGCGGGTGCCCTTGCTGCAACGAAGGGAGCGCCATGATCGACCGCCGCACGCTCCTGAAGCTGGCCGGATTGGCCCCGTTGGCGGCCACAGGCCCGCGCCTTGCGCGAGCGGCCGGGGAAGCGCCCGCCGAGAAACCAGATTATACACTGCGCATCGGCGCTGGCCTCATCGAGCTCTCGCCCGAGCACATCGTCTCGACCACGCTCTATAACGGCGAGTTTCCGGGGCCGCTGCTGCGCTTCACGGAAGGGCGGCGCGTCATCGTCGATGTGTACAATGACACGGACACGCCTGAGCTTCTGCACTGGCACGGGCAGATGATCCCCAGCGACGTCGACGGGTCTGCGGAGGAAGGGACGCCGTTCGTGCCGGCGCACGGGATGCAGCGCATTTCTTTCGTGCCGAAGCCCGCGGGCTTCCGCTTCTATCATACGCACGTCGTGGCCGGCGGCGATCTCAACCGCGGCACCTACACCGGCCAGGTGGGCCCGGTCTACATCGAGCCGAAAAGCAATCCCGGCACCTATGATCGTGAAGTCTTTCTGGTGCTGAAGGAGTTCGCGCCCGCCTTCAGCCGCGGCGGCGACATGGCGATGGACGTGCTCGCGGGCACTCCGGTCAAGGAGCTGCAAGAGATGGGGGAAGCGGCCGACGCGGAGGCGCAGGAGAAGACCAAGGGCTTTGAGGTCGGCTACGAGCTGTTCGGCATCAATGGCCGCCTGCTGGGCCACGGCGAGCCCATCCGCGTCAAAGAAGGCGAGCGGGTACTGTTCCACGTTCTCAATGCCAGCGCCACGGAGATCCGCAGCCTCGCTCTGCCGGGCCACGTTTTCCGCGTCGTGGCGCTTGACGGCAATCCGGTTCCGACGCAAGCGGAAGTGCCGGTGCTATGGCTCGGCACGGCCGAGCGCATCTCCGCCCTCGTCGAAATGAACCGTCCCGGCGTGTGGGTGCTGGGCGATCTCTCGGACGATGACCGCGGGCACGGGATGGGAATCGTCGTCGAGTACGCCGGGCGATCGGGCGAGCCGCAATGGGCCGCCCCGCCACCGTTTCGCTGGGATTATGCGCAGTTCGGCAGCGCAAGCGCGGAGCCCGCCGCACCCGACGAGACGATCGAACTGACCATCCGCAAGCGCAACGCCGCGCTTGGCGGCTTCAATCAGTGGACCTTGAATGGCGAGGCTTTCTCGATGGAAACCATGAAGCCGATGTACATGGTGCACGAGGGGCGCCGCTACCGGCTGAAGTTCCGCAACGCGAGCGACGACATCCACCCGCTGCACCTGCACCGGCACAGCTTCGAGCTCGTCCGTATCGGCGGCAAGCCGACTGCGGGCGTAATCAAGGACGTGGTGATGCTCGGCGGGTTCCAGGAGCTCGAATTCGATTTCGTTGCCGACAATCCTGGGCTGACCCTCTTCCACTGTCACCAGCAGCTGCACATGGATTTCGGGTTCATGGCGCTCTTCAACTATGTGTAGCGAAGGGGCCATGACGACGGCCACGAACTCCACCATCAGAGCTGAAGACCGCCAGAAGAGCTCGCCTCTTGAAGTGCTGCTCGTCTTCCTCCGGCTAGGTCTCACGTGCTTCGGCGGACCAATCGCTCATCTCGGATATTTCCGCGAAGAGTTCGTCGTGCGCCGCCGTTGGCTCGACGAACACGCTTACGCGGATCTCGTAGGGCTGTGCCAGTTCCTGCCGGGCCCCGCCAGCAGCCAGGTCGGATTTTCCATCGGCCTCATGCGCGCCGGCTACATTGGTGGCCTCGCGGCATGGACCGGCTTCACGCTGCCGTCCGCCATCGCGCTCGTGCTCTTTGCCTATAGCGCGGCGGCACTGAGCGGGACGCCCGGCGCCGGCCTGTTGCACGGCCTCAAGCTCGTCGCCGTCGCCATCGTCGGGCAGGCCGTTTGGGGCATGGCGCGCTCGCTATGCACCGACTGGCAGCGAGGCGCCATTGCCGTCGTGGCCGGACTGATCATGCTGCTGACTGCCTCATCGGTCGCTCAAATCGCGGTCATGGCGCTGGGGGCCATCGCGGGGCTGTGGCTCTGCCGAAGCGCACCACCGTCTGCAACGGGACACATTGCGCTCCCGGTTTCGCGCACCGTTGGGCTCGCGGCGCTCTTCGCATTCTTTCTCCTGCTCGCCGGCCTTCCCATCCTGCGCGGCCTCGGAGCGGCGCAGGGCATAACACTCTTTGAGGCATTCTACCGGTCGGGCGCGCTGGTCTTCGGCGGCGGTCACGTTGTGCTGCCGCTGCTGCGCGAAGCGTTCGTGACGCCCGGTTGGGTGAGCGACGATGCCTTCCTTGCCGGCTATGGCGCCGCGCAAGCCATTCCCGGACCGCTCTTCACCTTCGCGGCCTATCTTGGTGCCGTCGTGCGTCCGCCTCCGCATGGGATCGCGGGCGCCACGTTGGGCTTGATCGGCATCTTCCTTCCAGGCCTGCTGATCCTCATGGGCGCGCTGCCCTTCTGGGACGGCTTCCGCAAGCGTGCAGGCGCGCAGGCCGTGATGCGCGGCGTCAACGCGGCGGTGGTCGGACTGCTCGGTGCAGCGCTCTACAGCCCGGTCTGGACCAGCTCGGTCAAGACGCCTGGGGATTTCGCCGTTGCGCTTCTCGGTTTTGTCCTGCTCACCGTTTGGCACGCACCGCCGCTCCTCGTGGTCCTGCTGAGCGCGGCGGGGGGAGTGGGCCTCGCGTTAGCTGGAGCGTGAGAAGCGCATTGGCTGCGGCTAAGCGGTGGAAGGTCCAGCGCTACCCGCGCACGGCGTCAGACCATCTTGCCGAGCACCTTCTTCATGTCGGCGAAGGGGAAGGCGCGCAGCGTCTCCGAGCGCACGAAGCCGCGCGAGGCCACGCTCAGCATGAGCGCGGTGACCGTCTCGTCGTCCGGCGCCTCGCAAGTGACGACAATGTCGTGGCGGCCGAGCGTCCAGTACATGTCCTTGACGGTGACGCCGACCTTCTTGGCCATCTCCTTGAAGGCCTCTGCCCGGTTGATCGTTTCCTTGACGTTGCGAATGCCTTGCTCGGTAAAGCTCGAAAGCACAACGAACGTAGCCATCAGGGTCCTCCTTTGCAGGCCCCCCGTCACTATTCTTCCCTCAGACTGGGCAGCGTCTTACTTCTCGTCGCGGATGGCGGCTTTCACCTTAGCCATGAGCTCCGGCGTGACCTCTCGGATGCCGTGCGACTTCGCGTGAGCCATGGCGTTCTTCAGAACCTCTGCCTCGTCCTTTCCGCGCACGACGTGTTTGCATCCCGACGACGGATCGACCTTCGCGCACTCGATGATCTTGGTCATGGTGACACCTCCGGGGTTTCCTCGCAGGTCCAAATCTATCACGCGGAAGAGGGTATGGCGCATGGCTTGGCGGGACCGGCCTTCCGCGGCGCGCCGATTGACGCAGCCGGGCCGTGCAACGCCCAGAGTCCCGCATTCGTGCGATGCACGCCCGTCCGACTTTAGAATGCGTCTAAGAAAACTTGACGGAAAGAGTTGACAATATAGCCGTCGCAGCAGAGGTTCGCGCCCATAGCGGTTTGAGACGCTTGCGTTGGGGGATACCGCACATGACGCGTGGACAGCAGGTGGGGGCGTGCGCGCTCGTGCTCGGCCTTATTGCCGCCGGCAGTGCGCACTACGGCCGGGCGTGGGCCGGCAACGAGGCGAACTTCGTCCTCTATGATCACCACACGGATGAGAAGGGCGAGACCGAGGTCAACGCCTTCGGCGACTTTTCCAATGCCGTGGGCGACGAGCCCCGCTATTCCGCACAATTGTTCGAGATCGAGCGCGCGCTCACCGATCGCTGGGAAGCCGCCCTCTATCTCGAAGGCGACAAGATAGACGATGAGGACTATCTCTTCGCCGGCTGGCGCCTCGAGAGCCGCTACCGGCTGTTCGAGTATGGCGCCTTCTTGAACCCCGTCCTGTATGTGGAATACGAGAATCTCAGCCCCGATCACAAATATCTCTTGGACGTCACGGGGCGCACGGACACGCCCGAGGGACCAGAGAGATGGGAGCACGAGATCGAGAGCAAGCTCATCGTCGGTCACGACATCACGAGCAAGTTCGACGTCGCCTTCAACTGGATCAATGAGACCAACGTCGATACCGGGCGCTGGGAGTTCGGCTATGCGCTCGGCTTCAACTATGCGCTCGTCGGGGAGGCGAACCAGGAAGCCGAGGAGCACGAGCATGAGGGGCACGGGGCGCACGAGCACGCGTCCAAGGGGGCGGCTTGGGCCATCAAAGAGGTCAAGCTCGGCGGCGAGCTCTACGGCGGGCTCGGTGACAGCACGCTCGGGCTGACGCTCGATCCCAACGTGACCCAGCAGTACGCGGGGCTGAACCTGAAGACCGAGTGGACGAACGGCCTGCATGTCATGGTGGGCGGTGCGGCGGGCCTCACCAAGGAGAGCGAGCGCGGGCTCCTGCGTCTGATGATCGGCTACGAGTTCGAGTAGCTAGCCTCGCCGGCGCCGAGCCTTGGCACCCTCGATCGGTGAATTGCGCCGCGAAGCTCTTGCGCACAACGAGCACCCATTCGACATACTATGGGCGGCTTTTGCCTCCGCCCGGGGGGCAGTCTGGCGCGAGGATTCCGTGAGCGCAGAACACTTCGACGTGCTGATCGTCGGCGCCGGCCTGTCCGGCGTCGGCGCGGCGTGCCATTTGCAGGAAGAGTGCCCGACCAAGGACTTCGCCCTTCTCGAAGCGCGCGACTGCATCGGCGGTACGTGGGACCTGTTCCGCTATCCGGGCGTGCGCTCCGATTCCGACATGTTCACGCTCGGCTACTCGTTCCGTCCGTGGATGGAGGAAAAGTCCATTGCCGGCGGGGAGGCCATCCTGCGCTACATCCGCGACACTGCGCGTGAGCACGGGATAGACCGCCGCATCCGATTCCATCACCGCGTGAAGCGCGCGTCATGGTCGTCCAAGGAGGGGCGCTGGAGCCTCGAAGCCGAGCGCGGGCCGTCGGGTGAAACCGTCTTTTTCTCGTGCAGCTTCCTGCTCATGTGCTCGGGCTATTACAGTTACGCGAGAGGGTACATGCCCGACTTTCCGGGGATCACCCGTTTCAACGGCCGGATCGTACACCCGCAGAGCTGGACCGATGATGTCGAGTACGCCGGCAAGCGTGTGGTCGTGATCGGCAGCGGCGCAACCGCTGTCACGCTGGCGCCGGAGCTCGCAACCTCGGCAAAGAGCGTCACCCTACTCCAGCGCTCGCCAACCTACATCGCCGCATGGCCCGACGAGGACCGCGTGGCCAACGTGTTGCGGCGGTTTCTCCCTGCGGGCCTCGCGTGTGCCATTGCCCGCTGGAAGAACGTGGCGGCGACCATGTACTTCTATCGCATCTGCAAGCGCGATCCCGAGCGCGCCAAAGCCATGATCCTCGAAGCAGCGCGCGGCACGCTCGGGCCCGACTACGATTTGGCCACGCATTTCATGCCGCGCTACAACCCCTGGGACCAACGGCTGTGCCTCGCGCCCAACGACAATTTCTTCCGCGCGATCCGCGATGGGCGAATAAGCGTAGTAACGGACGAGGTCGCAACGTTCGTCGAGGGCGGAATTGAATTGCGCTCCGGGGGTACGCTCGATGCGGATCTCGTCATCACGGCGACCGGACTCAACCTGCAGCTCCTGGGGGGCGCCGAGTTCGACGTCGACGGCCAGCCGCTCGATCCGCCGTCGCTGCTGAGCTACAAGGGCGTGCTCTTGAGCGATAGCCCCAATCTCGCATTGGTGTTCGGCTACACCAATGCGTCGTGGACGCTGAAGGCCGATCTCATCTCGGGCTACGTTTGCCGCTTGCTCAACTACATGGATGCGCGCGGGTTCAGCCGGTGCACGCCGCGCAACGCGGACCCGAACATTGAACGCCTGCCGCCGATCGACTTTTCCTCCGGGTATTTCCAGCGCGCAATGGACAAGCTGCCGCGACAGGGCTCGCGCAAGCCCTGGCGCATCAACCAGAACTACATCCGTGACCTGTTGGATTTGCGCTTCACCCCGATCGACGATGGCGTTCTGGAGTTTGGATGAGGCCGAGGCGCCCTCGGACATCGTTCAGGGAACGAAGTATTGACGCAAAGGTTCTACGTCCAAAGCCCGGGCGCCAAAGCTTTCGGACCCGGGCCCCATCGGAAGCAGTCAGCACTCAAGGAGAACACCCATGCTCAAAGCGCCAACGATAGCGGCCTTTGTGGCTGCTGCCATGCTCGCGCCGGCGGCGTTTGCCGCGGACAACAAGGACTGGTGCACCGACGCCCACATGAAGGTGATGGACAGCAAGATCGCCGCCATGACGGACGCCGCCAAGCAGAAGTCGGCGCAGGCGCATTTGGACGCGTCGAAGGCCGCCATGAAGGCCGGCGACACCAAGGGCTGCATCGACCATATGAAGGAAGCCCACAAGGACATGGGTATGTAGGCCGGGCCAGAGATCCGACAGCGCACGGCGGCCCGCCTGCGCGTTGCAGCCATTTCGATCCAATCGGGAAAGGCTTTCGAAACGCAGGCGGCTCTACTGGCAGCTTTGTGACTGCCGCGGGGAGCCGCGAGGCGAGGAGCAGGTTGAGCAGATGGGCGCCGATCGAACTGCCCCAGCACGCCCTCGCGCGCCGCGGAAAGCGGCCAAGAAGCGCTCCTCCCGGCGCGGCAGCGGCCAGCGCCTGATCGACCTCGCATTGCAGGGGGGCGGTGCGCACGGCGCCTACACCTGGGGCGTGCTCGATCGGCTGCTGGAGGAGCCCGATCTTCGCATCGAGGGCATCTCCGGCACCTCGGCGGGCGCCATGAACGCCGCGGTGCTCGCGAGCGGCTACGCCAACGGCGGCGGCGCTAAAGGGGCGAAGACGGCGCTCGAGACGTTCTGGAGACGCATCGCCTGGGCCGCGCAGTTCAGCCCCTTCCGCCGCACGCCGCTCGATATCGCGCTGGGGCGCTGGTCGCTCGACAACTCGCCGACCTACATCGCCTACGATCTGACATCACGCCTGTTCTCGCCTTACGATCTGAACCCGCAGGGCTCCAACCCGCTGCGCGACATCCTCGCCGAAAGCGTCGATTTCGCGCGCCTTCCGAGCTCGCCGATCCGCCTGTTCGTCACCGCCACCAACGTACGCACCGGGCGCGGGCGCGTGTTCCGCAACGCCGACTTGTCGCCCGACGTGCTGCTCGCCTCGGCCTGCCTGCCTACGCTGTTCCAGGCCGTCACCATCGGAAACGAGGCCTATTGGGACGGCGGCTATTCCGGCAACCCGACCATCACGCCGCTGGTGCGCGAGTGCGCCTGCAGCGACACGCTGCTCGTTCAGGTCAATCCCGTGGAGCGGCCGGGCACGCCGCGTGCGGCGCGCGAGATATCCGATCGCCTCAACGAGGTGTCGTTCAACTCGCCGCTTCTGAAGGAGCTGCGCATGATCGCGGTGCTGCGCCAGGTGAGCGATCCCGGGCATTGCGAAGGCGCACGCTGGGCGGCCATGCGCATCCACCGCATCTCGAGCCCCTTGATGGCGGAGCTCGGGGCCTCCTCCAAGCTCAACGGCGAGTGGGACTTCCTGAGCCTCTTGCATGCCGAAGGACGCCGCTGCGCCACGGCGTTCCTCGAGGCTCACGGGGCCGATATCGGCTGCCGCTCGACGCTCGACCTCGACGCCTTTCTCGACGACGCGGCGTGAGTACCGGCTTCAGTTGGCCAACTGAGTGGCCGCGGGTTCCATCGTTCCGAGCGCGCTCACGATGAGAACGACGACGAGGCCAAGCACCTCCTCGGCGATGACGTGGCGGCGGAGCCTGTCCAGCACAGGCTGCTTGGCGCCCCCACCATCGCTGCCCAATGCGGGCACGAGCCAGAACCTATTTGCGACGGCGAGGCTCAGCATTCCGGCAAATGCGCAGAGCTTTGCGATAAGAAGCTGGCCATAGGGCGTGCTCACCAGGGCGTCGAGGGTACCAACCAAGTACCAGCCGTTGACGAGGCCGGAAGCAATGAGGATGGCAACGGCGACATATCCCATGCCGGAAAAGCGCATGAGGACCTGTTCAGCATCGTCTGCCCCAGAAGCGAGGACATGGGCCAGCATCAGAAGTCCGCCGATCCAGGCGCCGGCGGCGAGCAGATGCAACGCGTCGGCGCCAGCGTGAATGACGCTCGCGGCACCCTCGGTCTGTTGCGTGTGCCCGACGGCGGCGAGACTCGCAAGGAGCGCAGCGGCGAGCAGCGCTGGGGCGATGCGGTTGCGATCACGGCCAACCACGATCAGCCCGATGATCAGAAGGGCCAATGCGGCGCGAGCAAGCCAAACAAATCCGAACGACGTATCGTGCAGTATGGGCCCGAGCGTTTCCCAATCGAGGGCCGCGCCCATATTCCCGGCCATGTTGGCAGCAGTGAAGGCGAGCCACGGGAGGCTGCTCAGCAGCGCAACGACTGCGGCACTAAGCAGAAACCACTAGGCCCTAAGGCCCGATCGCGCCGGCTGCGGGCCGGCGCGATAGGGATAGGCATAGAGGGGGAAGAGGGATAGTCCAAACAGCACCAGCACGGCCGTGTAGTGCAGGAAGCGCGAGACGATGAGCCCCCCTTCGATCATCACTGCTTGACCGTGAACGAGTAGGTGCCCTCGACGCGGTGAGTGTCAGCGGCAACCGCGTGCCACTCCACCTTATAGGTGCCCGCGGCGAGCGGCTTTGAGAGTGGCACAACCAATTGCTTCTTGTTGGCTG
>DATIZL010000190.1:0-12757 GCA_035517115.1 Hyphomicrobium sp. | reverse complement strand
AGAGAGCGCGACCGAGCAGAGCGTGAGCGCCGCCGTGCCGCGTTCCGGCTCAAGACACGGCCACTTGTAGGTTTCGGGATCACGCATGCGCGCGTCGGCACAAGATCGGGCGACATGCGTTCGCCGCGCGCTTGCTCGCGCAAGGCTTCACGTTGAAGGAAGTGCAAGAGGCGGGAGGGTGGGCGTCCTATCGCATGGTCGCCAATGTTTACGGGCATCTCGAGAAGTCGTCGGTGCACGAAGCGATGCGTGCCACTGACACAACTCTGGCACGTCTCATGGACGGCTCCTCGAATGTGGTGAGAATTCAGCGCGCTAGAAAATAGAGGGCTATTGTGTAAACGAAGCGCTCTACCACTGAGCTAACCGCCCGAAGTCATGCGCGGGTGTAGCGGGGCGCCGGGCGCCGCGCAACGAGAGGCATCATCGCCTGTCCCCAGCCCAAACAAAAGGCGCGCCGCTTGCTGAGCGGCGCGCTCACCAATGCCGGAGACGCCCTGTTAGTTGAGCAGATCCTTGAGGCCCTTCGAGGGGCTGAACTTCGGCACCCGCGAGGCCGGGATGTTGATCGTCGCCCCAGTCGCCGGGTTGCGGCCCTCGCGCGCCTTGCGCTTGGCCACCTTGAACGTCCCGAAGTCGGGGATGCGCACTTCCTCGCCCTTCCGCATGGCACCGCGGATGTGCTCAAGCACCGCATCGACCGCCACGCTCGCCTTCTCCTTCGTGAGCTCGGCATCCTTGGCGACGGCGTCGATCAAATCTTTCTTGCTCATCTCGTTTCCGTCCTTTGCGTTCGGAATGGGTCTTGGGGGGTCTTAAGGCGGCGAGGAGGCCCTAAATACGGGCGCTGCAGCCGCAACAGAGGTGGACAGAAGCGCCCAATAAAAGGCCTCGTCAAGGGGGAAATCGCGCGAAATTGCCCGAAAAACCTGGGAAAAACGACCTTCCTGCGCACGGAGCGGGAACAAAAACCCCGCGCCGGAGGGCGCGGGGGATCTGCAATCCTGGCGGAAAAGTTGCGTCTGCACCAAGACGTTAGTGCGCGGTGACGCGCGAGCCGGCCGATCCGTCCTCGCTTTGCACCGCCTGCGCTTCGGCCGCCTCGTCCCAGACGATCCGCTCGGGCACCTTGACGAGCGCCGCCTTCAAGACGTCGTCAACGCGTGCCGCCGGGATGATGTCGATCTTGTTCTTGATCTCGGCCGGGATCTCGGAGAGGTCCTTAACGTTCTCTTCAGGAATAATCACGGTCTTGATGCCGCCGCGCAGCGCGGCCAGCAGCTTCTCCTTCAAGCCGCCGATCGGCAGCACGCGGCCGCGCAGCGTGATCTCGCCGGTCATGGCCACGTCCTTGCGCACCGCGATGCCGGTCAGCACCGAGATGATGGCCGTCACCATGGCGACGCCCGCCGAGGGACCGTCCTTCGGGGTGGCGCCCTCCGGCACGTGGACGTGGATGTCCTTCTTCTCGAACAGCGAGGGATGGATGCCGAAATCGATGGAGCGCGAGCGCACGTAGGCGTTGGCGGCCTGGATCGACTCCTTCATCACGTCGCGCAGGTTGCCCGTGACCGTCATCTTGCCCTTGCCGGGCATCATGACGCCTTCGATGGTCAGGAGCTCGCCGCCGACCTCGGTCCAAGCGAGGCCCGTGACGATGCCGACCTGGTCCTCGAGCTCGGCCTCGCCGTAGCGGAACTTCGGCACACCCAAGTAGGCCTCGAGATTCTCGGCCGTGACCGTCACCGTCTTCTTGGTGTCGGGCGCCGCGGTCAGAATCTCCTTCACCGCCTTGCGGGCGAGCTTGGCGATCTCGCGCTCGAGCGAGCGCACGCCCGCCTCGCGCGTGTAGCGGCGCACGATGCCGAGCAGCGCGGCCTCCTCGATGTTCCACTCGTCCGGCTCGAGCCCGTGCGCCTGGCGCTGCCCGGGGATCAGGTGGCGCTTGGCGATCTCGATCTTCTCGTCCTCGGTGTAGCCGGCGAGACGGATGATCTCCATGCGGTCCATGAGGGCCGGCGGGATGTTGAGCGTGTTGGCCGTCGTCACGAACATCACGTTCGACAGGTCGTAGTCGACCTCGAGGTAATGGTCGTTGAAGGTGGCGTTCTGCTCGGGATCCAAGACCTCAAGCAGCGCCGCCGCCGGGTCGCCGCGGAAGTCGGACCCCATCTTGTCGATCTCATCGAGCAGGAACAGCGGGTTGACGCGCTTGGCCTTGCGCATCGACTGGATGACCTTGCCCGGCATCGAGCCGATGTAGGTGCGCCGATGCCCGCGGATCTCCGCCTCGTCGCGCACGCCGCCGAGGCTCATGCGCACGAACTCGCGGCCCGTGGCGTTCGCCATCGACTTGCCGAGCGAGGTCTTGCCCACGCCGGGAGGCCCGACGAGGCACAGGATCGGCCCTTTGAGCTTGTTGGTGCGCGCCTGCACCGCGAGGTACTCGACGATACGCTCCTTGACCTTCTCGAGCCCGTAGTGCTCGGCATCGAGGATCTGCTGGGCCTCATCGAGGTCCTTCTTGATCTTGCCCTTGATGCCCCACGGGATCGACAGGAGCCAGTCGAGGTAGTTGCGCACCACGGTGGCTTCGGCCGACATCGGGCTCATCTGCTTGAGCTTCTTCAGCTCAGCGAGCGCCTTGTCGCGGGCCTCCTTAGAGAGCTTGGTGTTCTCGATCTTCTCCTCGAACTCGGCGATGTCGTCGCGCTCGTCTGAATCGCCGAGCTCCTTCTGGATCGCCTTCATCTGCTCGTTCAAGTAGTACTCGCGCTGCGTCTTCTCCATCTGACGCTTGACGCGCGAGCGGATCTTGCGCTCGACCTGCAGCACCGAGATCTCACTCTCCATGAGCGTGTAGACGCGCTCGAGCCGCTCGGAGATCGTGGCGGTCTCCAAGATCTCCTGCTTGTCGGCGATCTTGATCGCGAGGTGCGAGGCGATGGTGTCGGCGAGCTTCGAGTAGTCCTCGATCTGCGCGACGTTGCCCAGAACCTCCGGCGAGATCTTCTTGTTGAGCTTCACGTAGCTCTCGAATTGGGTGACGGCCGAGCGCGCGAGCGCCTCGATCTCGTCCTTGGCGCCGGTGTCCTCGGGCACGGGCTCGACCTCGGCCTCGAAATAGTCCGGGTTCTCGGTGTAGCGCACGATGCGCGCGCGCGAAGTGCCCTCGACCAGCACCTTGACGGTGCCGTCGGGCAGCTTCAGGAGCTGCAGCACGGAAGCGAGCGTGCCGACGGGATAGATGGCGTCGGTGGCCGGATCGTCGTCGCCGGCGTTCTTCTGTGCGGCGAGCAGGATGTGCTTGTCGGAGCGCATCACCTCCTCGAGCGCGTTGATCGACTTGTCGCGCCCGACGAAGAGCGGGACGATCATGTACGGGAACACCACGATGTCGCGCAGCGGCAGGACCGGGTACAGCCCCTTGCCGGCGGCCTTGTCTTTCGTCTGCTTCTCGTCGCCCATGTCGCTTTCCAATCCGGTGTGGCCGCTTGCGATCGTCTGCCCGCCGCCCGCTTATTCGAGATACCAATCTAACGCGTGCCCTCCGGCACATTTGAGGCGGATCGCCGCAGAGAGCGGGGAAGCCTCGACGCAAATCTCCGGCACCGCACCCCATTTGAAATGGGGGTTGGCGCCGCTCTATCAAGACTCCGCCGCCGGGGTTTCCGGCCGCATACAATTATCTCGGGGTGAGCCGCCTCCCTCAGGGCGGCTCGCACTGATCAAGACGCAGTAGAGCCCTTCTCCTCGGCGCGATCGGAGTAGATGCGCAGGGGACGGGCACTGCCTTCGACGACTTCCGGCCCAATCACTACTTCCTCGACGCCTTTCAGCGTCGGAAGCTCGAACATCGTGTCGAGCAGGTTCGCTTCCATGATGGAGCGCAGCCCGCGCGCGCCCGTCTTGCGCTCGATGGCCTTCTTGGCGATGGACTTCAACGCGTCGCTGGTGATCGTCAGCTTCACGTCCTCCATCTCGAACAGGCGCTGATACTGCTTGACGAGCGCGTTCTTCGGCTCGGTCAGGATTTGCACCAGAGCCGCCTCGTCGAGGTCCTCGAGCGTGGCGATGACCGGCAGACGGCCGATGAATTCGGGGATGAGGCCGAACTTCAACAAGTCCTCGGGCTCCACGTCGCGCAAGACCTCGCCCGTGCGCCGCTCATCCGCGCCCACGACCTTGGCCGAGAAGCCGATCGAGGTGCCCTTGCCGCGCCGCGAGATGATCTTCTCGAGCCCCGCGAAGGCGCCGCCGCAGATGAACAGGATGTTGGTGGTGTCAACCTGCAGGAACTCCTGCTGGGGATGCTTGCGGCCGCCCTGCGGAGGCACGGAGGCGACCGTGCCCTCCATGATCTTCAGGAGCGCCTGCTGCACGCCCTCGCCCGACACGTCGCGCGTGATCGAGGGGTTGTCCGACTTGCGCGAGATCTTGTCGACCTCGTCGATGTAGACGATGCCGCGCTGCGCCCGCTCGACGTTGTAGTCGGCGTTCTGCAGCAGCTTGAGGATGATGTTCTCGACGTCTTCGCCGACGTAGCCCGCTTCGGTGAGCGTCGTCGCGTCCGCCATGGTAAAGGGCACGTCCAGGATGCGCGCGAGCGTCTGCGCGAGCAGCGTCTTGCCGCAGCCCGTGGGGCCGACGAGCAGGATGTTCGACTTCGCGAGCTCCACGTCGTTGTTCTTGGACGCGTGGTTCAGGCGCTTGTAGTGGTTATGGACGGCCACCGACAGCACGCGCTTGGCGTGATCCTGGCCGATCACGTAGGAATCGAGGACCGTGCAAATTTCTTGTGGAGTCGGCACGCCATCGCGCGACTTCACCAGGGTGTTCTTGTTCTCCTCCCTGATGATGTCCATGCACAGCTCGACGCATTCATCGCAGATGAACACGGTCGGACCGGCAATAAGCTTGCGAACCTCGTGCTGACTCTTGCCGCAAAACGAGCAGTAGAGGGTATTTTTCTCTTGAGCCATTAGCTGCTGTCTCACCCCTCCTGTGGGTACCTGCGGCGGTGATACACCGGCGAGAGCACCCGGGAAGAAACCTTACACCATGCTGGCGCGTCGCCAACCCTGCTCGTGCGGCCCCGAGTCCAATTAACGTAATCTGAGCACGCTAGCGTTCCCCAGATCAAGATTGGATTAACGGGTGCCGGCCCGCACGGCATTGAAGCGTCCCGATTGCCACAGTTTTGTGGCCGGCTAAGCATTTGTCCCGATTTGGGCCGCCACGCACGGCAGCGACGCCCGCAATTTGGGTCCGCGCCGAGCGCTGCACTGCAATCGGAGGGTTTTCGAGCCGGGCCTGGACCCGCCTCGCTCACGCCGCGCCTTTGGCGCCCTCGCCGAGGGCAAGATCCGCCTCTTCGCGGCGCGTCAGCACCTTGTCGATGATGCCGAACTCTCGCGCCTGCTCTGCCGTCATGAAGTAATCACGGTCGAGCGTGCGTTCAATGACTTCGTAGTTCTGTCCGGTGTGCTTGACGTAGATCTCGTTTAGGCGGCGCTTCATCTTGATGATGTCTTCGGCGTGCCGCTCGATGTCGGAGGCCTGTCCGGAGAAGCCGCCGGAGGGCTGGTGCACCATGACGCGGGCGTTGGGGAGCGCGTAGCGCAGGCCCTTGGCGCCCGCACACAACAGCAGCGAGCCCATGGAGGCCGCCTGGCCGATGCACAGGGTTGCGACCGGCGGACGTACGAACTGCAGGGTGTCGTAGATGGCGAAGCCCGCCGTGACGACGCCGCCCGGCGAGTTGATATACATGGAGATTTCCTTCTTGGGGTTCTCCGCCTCCAAGAACAGGAGCTGCATGCAGATGGAGGCCGCCATATGGTCCTCGATGGGGCCGGTCACGAAGATGATGCGCTCCTTGAGGAGCCGCGAGGGCAGGTCGTAGCCCCGCTCGCCGCGGTTCGTCTGCTCGACGACCATCGGCCAGAAGGTGTTCGTCAGGGTGCTGACCGGATCCCGCATGGCTCTCATTCCCTTATCGTGCTGACCGCAATGAACGCTCGAATCTAGGGCGTTGCATCCTTTTTGGGTAGAGCCGGCCCCCGGCGCAAGGCCGGGGGAGCCTTCCCACAAAAAATGTCGCTAGCCCCCGCTAGCCTCGTCCGCCGCCTCAGACTGCTCGAAGAGCACCTCCTTGGGCACCTTCTTCTCGCTCGGCTTGGCCTTTTCCAGGACGAAATCGACGACCTTGTCCTCGAGAATGGGCGCGCGCAGCTCGGCCAGCGCCCCCGGCGTCTTCTCGTAGTACTCGTAAACCGCCTTCTCCTGGCCCGGGAAACGCCGCGCCTGCTCGATCAGAACGCGGCGCAGCTCGTCCTGCGTTATCTTTATCTCGTTGCGCTCGGCGATCTCGCCGATGATGAGGCCGAGGCGCACGCGCCGCTCGGCAATACGGCGATACTCGGCGCGAGCCTCCTCCGTCTTGCCCTCGTCGGGGAACGACTTGCCGGATTGCCGCATGCCCTCGCTGAGCTGGCGCCAGATCGCCTCGAACTCGCTCTCGACCAGCGAGGGGGGCAGCTCGAACGTGTGCGCCTTCTCGAGCTGGGCCAGCATCTGCCGCTTCAGCTTCATGCGCGCCACGTTGTCGTACTCGCGCTTGATCTGCTCGCCGACGAGACTGCGCAGGTTGGCGACGTTCTCGGCGCCGAGCGTCTTGGCGAAGGCGTCGTCGATGGCGGGCCGCACGGGCGCCGCCACCTCCTTGAACGTCACGTCGAAGGTGGCCTTCTTGCCCTTCAGCGTCTCGACCGAATAGTCGTCGGGGAACGTCGCCTCGATGGTGCGGTCCTCGCCCGCCTTGGCTCCCTGCAGCCCCTCCTCGAAGCCGGGTATGAAGTTCGCCTTGCCGAGCACGAGCTGCGTGCCCTCGCCCTTGCCGCCCTCGAACGGCTCGCCGCCGATCTTGCCCTCAAAATCGATGGTCACGCGGTCGCCGGGGCTGGCCGCGCGACCCTCCTCCGGCGTGAAGGTGATGCTGCGCTCGACGAGCTCCTCGACCGCCTTGTCGATGGCCTCGGGCTCCACGTCGGCGCGCAGGCGCTCGAGCTTCAGCTTCGCCGGGTCGATGAGATCGAAGGTGGGGAGCACCTCGAAGGTCATGGAGTAGGCGAGGTCGGCCTTGCCCTCGAGCACGCGCTCGATCTCCTTCTCGTCCTCGGGGAGCGTGTAGCTCGGCTGCATGACGGGCCGCTCCTTGCGGTCGGCGATCGCCTTCGAGCTCGTCTCCTTCACCGTCTGCTGCAGCACCTCCGCCATCAGCGAGCGGCCGTAGACCTTCTTCAAGTGCGGGACCGGCACCTTGCCTTTGCGGAAGCCCTTGAGCTGAACGCGGTCCTTGATCTCGTCGAGCCGCTCCGAGAAGCGCTTGCCGAGCTCATCTGCGCCGACCACGACCTTGAGCGTCCGCTTCAGACCCTCGGTGTTCGCTTCCGTGACTTGCATCGCTCTCCAACCTGCTCTCTTGAGGCCGCCGGAAGCGGCCTTCGTCTTTCCGGGAGGTCCCGACATTTCGCCGCCCGCAGCGGGCGATTTTGGTGCGGGCGGAGGGACTTGAACCCCCACGGCCAAGGCCACCAGAACCTAAATCTGGCGTGTCTACCAATTCCACCACGCCCGCGCGATCCCCATCCTAAAGCGCGCGGGGCACGCCCGCCCGCAGAGCCTCGCTCCACGCAAGTCTCGCAGAGGTCAGGGGAACTCGGGCGAAGGTATATCTGGCAGGGCGCGGCAAAGGCAACGGCCTCGCGCGCGGCCGTTATCACAGAGGGTCCGTCAAGATTGCGGAAAATGCTGGCCCGTCCGGGTTTTGCACCCCTGGGGATGAGGCATGCGCCCCCGTTGCGGGGCCTAACACCCGCCGATACGGTTGTGCGGTTCACCATCCGAGGAGCCTCCCTTGCCTTTACGTTCAAGCGTCGTCGCCGCGGTCGGTCACACCCCGCTCATCAAGCTGCGGCGCGCCTCCGAGGAGACGGGCTGCACCATCCTCGGCAAGGCCGAGTTCATGAACCCGGGCCAGTCGGTCAAGGACCGCGCGGCTTTCGGCATCATCACGGACGCGGTGCGGCGGGGACGGTTGAGGCCGGGCGGCACCATCGTGGAAGGCACGGCCGGCAACACCGGCATCGGCCTCACGGTGCTCGGCAACGCGCTCGGCTTCCGCACCGTCATCGTCATTCCCGACACGCAAGCGCAGGAGAAGAAAGATGTCCTGCGTGTGCTCGGCGCCGAGGTCGTCGAGGTGCCGGCCGTGCCCTACCGCAACCCCAACAACTACGTGAAATATTCCGCCCGCCTCGCAGATCTGCTCGACAAGAGCGAGAAGGAGGGCGCGATCTGGGCCAACCAGTTCGACAATACCGCCAACCGCTACATCCATATGACGACGACGGCGGAGGAGATCTGGGCCGATACCAAGGGCGAGGTCGATGGCTTCGTCGCCGCCGTCGGCTCGGGCGGCACGCTCGGCGGGGTCGCGCGCGGGCTCAAGGCAAAACGCCCCGGCATCCGCATCGCACTCGCCGACCCGCCGGGATCGGCGCTCTACGCCTACTACACGCGCGGCGAGCTCAAGGCGGAAGGCTCGTCCATCACCGAGGGCATCGGCCAGGGGCGCATCACGGCGAACCTCGAGGGCGCGCCGATCGACACCGCCTATCAGATCCCCGATGAGGAGAGTGTGCGCATCGTGTTCGACCTCGTGGCGGAGGAAGGCATCTGCGTCGGCGCCTCGAGCGGGGTCAATGTCGCGGGCGCCATTCGGCTCGGCAAGGAGCTCGGCCCCGGTCATACCATCGTGACCATCCTGTGCGACTATGGCACGCGCTATCAGTCGCGGCTGTTCAACCCGAGCTTTCTCAAGTCGAAGTCGTTGCCCGTGCCGCGCTGGCTCGCAGAGAAGCCGCGGGCGCTGCCGACGGCATTCGCCGACCCGGCCCTGGGCTGACCCCAACGCCATGCGGCGCCGAGACCGGCTTCGCTTGCGGCTTTTCGAACTTTTGCCTATGTCGGGCCTGCGGCGCCGGCGTCCCCTGACGCGCCCTCCCCAAGCCGCACCAAGAAACGGGAACGGAGAGGAAACGTGCGCAATACCGCCAGGAAGTGGATCGTCGAGACCGATTGGCTTGCCGAACATCTCGACGCTCCCGACTTGATCGTCTTCGACGGCAGTTGGCACCTCCCCACAACCAAGCGCGACGCCAAGGCGGAGTATCTCGCCGAGCATATTCCGGGTGCCCTGTTCTTCGATATCGACGACCTCTCGGACGAGAAGTCGTCCCTCCCGCACATGCTGCCCTCGACCGTGAAGTTCGCCTCGCGCATGAAGAAGATGGGCGTCGGCGACGGCATGCGCATCGTCGTCTACGACACGCATGGGCTGTTTTCGGCCGCGCGCGTGTGGTGGACGTTCCGCGCCATGGGGCATGAGGACGTAGCCGTGCTCAACGGCGGCCTCAAGAAATGGAAGGCCGAGGGGCGCCCGCTCGAGGAGGGGCAGCCGCTGCGCCGCACCGAGCGCCACTTCACGCCGCTGATGAACGCCTCGCTCGTGCGCGACCGCGACGACGTGCGCCAGGCAATCGCGAAGAAGAGCGCGCAGATCGTCGACGCCCGCTCCGCCCCGCGCTTTGCGGGCAGCGAGCCCGAGCCGCGGCCTGGCCTGCGCTGCGGCCACTTGCCCGGCGCCCGCAACGTGCCCTCGCAGTCGCTCATCAATGCGGACGGCACGCTGAAGTCCGCCCCCGAGCTCGCGCAAATCTTCGCCAAGGCCAAGATCGACCCGAAGTCTCCCGTGATCACGACCTGCGGGTCGGGCGTGACGGCCTCGATCCTGTCGCTGGCGCTCGCCGTGCTGGGCCAGACCAACGCCGCCGTCTACGACGGGAGCTGGGCCGAGTGGGGCGCGGACAAGAGCCTGCCGATCGAGACCGGCCCGGCGGCCTGAGCCCGCGCTAAGCCGAGCGCGCGCGTTTGCGTTGCCGCCGCGGGGCCGCTTGGCCTTCGCTCTTCTGTCCGCTCGGTGTCTCGGCGACGCGCAGGCTCGCCTCCTCCACCGCCGCCGGGCGGCGCCTTGCCTTGCGCGTGCGCGACAGACGGCCCTCTCCGGCGAGCTCGGCCGCGCTCTGCGGCCGGCCGATCCAGAAACCTTGCGCCTCGGTGAACCCTTCCCGGCGCGCGATGTCGAGCTGCAGCTCTGTCTCGACGCCCTCAGCCGTGGTGGCGACGCCGAGGCTCGCCCCGAGCCGCGCCACTGCCCGCACGATCGCGAGCGACTCTCCATTGACGTCGGCGAGCCCCGCGATGAAGCTTTGGTCGATCTTGATCTTGTCGAAGGGAAAGCTGCGCAGGTAGCTCAGCGAGGAGAAGCCGGTGCCGAAATCGTCGAGCGCGATGCGCACGCCGAGATCGCGCAACTGGTGCAGCGTGACGCGCGTCGTCTCGCGGTTCTGCAACAGCAGCGACTCGGTGATCTCGAGCTCCAGCCGGCTCGCCTCCACCCCCGAAGAAGCGAGCGCGCTCATTACGAGCTGCGTGAGGTTGCGCGCGTTGAACTGCACAGGGGAGAGGTTGACCGCCACCCGGATATGCCGCGGCCATTTGGCCGCCTCGTTCAGCGCCTGGCGCAGCGCCCATTCGCCCATGGGCACGATCAGGCCCGTTTCCTCGGCGAGCGGAATGAACTCGCCCGGGGGTACCACGTTGCCGTCCGGCGTGTGCCAGCGCATCAGCGCCTCGAAGCCCGAAAGCTCGTTGCGCCGCAGATTCATCAGCGGCTGGTAGTAGAGATCGAGCTCGCCGTTGGCGAGCGCATTGCGCAGGTTGCCCTCGAGCTCGTGGCGCGCGCGCATGCGCGCGTCCATCTCCTTCTCGAAGAAGCGGTAGCGCCCCCGCTCCTCCTCCTTGGCGCGGGAGAGCGCTAGGTTGGCGTCCTTCAGAAGCTGGTCGGCGTCGGTGCCGTCGGCTGGTGCCAGTGCGATGCCGATGCTGACGCCGATCACGACCTGAAACTGCTCTGCGAGCGTGAAGGGCTCGTTCATTCGGGCGATGATACACCGCGCGAAATCAGTGGCCTCCGTCGGCGAGAAGGCGGGGCTCTGCACGATGACGTATTCGTCGGCGCCCATGCGCGCGAGCGTATCGGCGCCGCCGACGACCTCGGACAGCCGCTCCGCCACCGCCTTGAGCAACTCGTCGCCGACGGCATGGCCGAGGGCGTCGTTGATCTCCTTGAAGCGGTCGAGATCGATGGAGTGGACGGCGAGCCCTTCGCCCGAGCGCAGACGAGAAAGCGCCTCCTGCAGCCGCTCGCGCACCAGCACGCGGTTCGGCAAATTGGTCAGCACGTCGTGGCGCGCCAAGTGCTCGATCTTCGCCTGCGCTTGGCGCCGCTCGGTGATGTCCTCGTGCGTGCATACCCACCCGCCGCCGGGCATCGGCACGTGCGCGGTCGCTATCGAGCGGCCATCGTTCATCTCTTGGACCGAGTAGGTCGTGGCATCGATGGCGGCGGTACGATCGAGCAGATACGCTTCCGGCGACTCCCCGCCCCATACGCCGAGTGCGACGCGGCGTGCGACGACCTCGCGCCGCGTGATCCCCGGCTTCACATCCTCGGGCTTCAACCCATAAAGCGTGGCGTAGCGCTCGTTGCACACGACGACACGCTGGTCCTTGTCGTACATGCACAGGCCCTGCGACATGTGCGTGAGCGCCGTGTCGAGCAGCAGGTTGCGCGACTTGAGCTCCTCCTCGCGCTCCTGCAGGATCCGGTTTTGGCGCTGCAATTCCTTTTCCACGGCGCGCCGCTCCGTAAGGTCGTGGATGGCGTAGACCTCATCGCCCGTGCTGAGCCGCTTGCGCACCACGCTGACGGGAAGGCAAGTGCCGGAAGCCGTGCGCAGCAGGGCTTCGCCTCTCGCCTCGATGGGCTGGCCAATGAGATCGCCGACGACGCTCTGGCCGATGAGCTGCGCACCCGCAACGCCGCACAGCTCGGCGACGCCGCGGTTGGCGCTGACGATGCGGCCGCCTTGCGCCACCACGATCCCTTCGGTCGTGGCATCGGCGAGCTGCTGCATGATCTGGAGGTTGCGGCGGTTCGCGCGGCGGCGGCTCACATAGGCGAGGATGGCGATCGAGAGGATGCCCGCCGCGACGGCAAGCGCGAGCGCCCACGGCAACAGCCGACCATCCGACGTCAGAGGGAAGTGGGAATCCACCAGAGGCTCCGCGGCAGCAGCACCAGCAGCGGTAGCAACTCTGTTTCAATTTCCCGTAAAAACAGGGCCCGTTGCGTGCGCAGTTTTCCCGCCCCCTCAGCGCGCGAAACTCGCAATCGTTCGCCTATTCCTTGGGCAGCTCTGACGAAATTTGACCGCTGCGCGGCACGAACGCGGAGCTGGTGAGCCCGGATGGGATCGAACCATCGACACCTTGATTAAAAGGACGAAAGCGAAGATTCGGAACCAACGATATCAATGAGTTACCGGGGCGCCCGTTGCAAACGTTGCTCCACAGTACCGCACAAAGCAGTACTGTTTTCCGCAAAAATTCCGCACTTTAATTGGGCCAGCAATGTGCAAGTGCACTTGGTGTTTGCCTCCCCGAAGGAGCCACAGAGGCGAAGCCCCCACACATCCAGGCAACGCCGGACGGGAACGCCGGACGGGCGTGACATGCGCTGCGACGAACCTAGTTCCCATCCCAGCTGTGGTCGGTGGGGCATTTTGGACGT
>DATIZL010000189.1:0-6503 GCA_035517115.1 Hyphomicrobium sp. | reverse complement strand
AGGACCTGCTCGTTCCCAAGGACCAGTTGAAGAAGGTCTACGTGCTGCGCCGCATCTTGAACCCGATGGGCACCATGGATGCGATCGAGTTCCTGATCGACAAGCTGAAGTCGACCAAGACCAACGGCGAGTTCTTCCAGTCGATGAACACGTGAGCCGCCACGGCGCCGCACGCCGGCGCTGCACTCGAAAGTTGAAACGCGAAAGGGCCGCAGGTGTTGCGGCCCTTTTTGTTTCGATGGCCCGATGCTCGGGGTAGGATCACCTCTCCCTATGGGAGAGGTGAGAATACCTCACCGACATGCAGCTGACCTACTCCGCGGCGTCGACGATGCGGCGCGCTTCCTGCGCGGGCGTCATCGGCGCGGGAGCGGCCGCCTTGCGGTAGCGCTCGGGCTCGCCCTCGCCCGGCTTGTAGAAGATCGGGAACAGGAGCTGCTCGACGTAGCCCTTGGGGAAGTTCGGCACCTCATCGACCCCGAGGTCGCCGGCCGTGATCGGCCGCGACGGCATCTCCTGGAAGGTGCCGAGCAAACGGTCCCACACCGTCAACAGCAGCCCGAAGTTGCAATCGCCCTCGGTGCCCCAGTTGACGTGGTGCAGATGGTGGATGCGCCCGATCGAGAGGTGCTTCTGTAAGGGTCCGAGCCGCGCGTCGACGTTCGAGTGCTGCACGATGAGCGTCATCGAGAGCAAGAACCCGAGCACCACCGCGACCGGTGCCGTCATGCCCAGGATGACGAGCGGCATGTTGCCGACGATCATGTCGATGATCTGATGCAGCGGGTGGCGGATCACGCCGTTCAAGCCGTAGAGGCGGCCGACGCCGTGATGCACCGCGTGCAGCCGCCACAGCGGCGCGTAGCGGTGCGAGAGGTAGTGCATCATCATGAAGGCGAAGTCGGCGACGACGAACGCGATCAGGACCTGCGCCCACATGGGCCACTCGACCGGCCACAGCCGCTTGAACGGGAACAGCCAGCAGATCACCGGGATCAGCATCACGCCCACGAACGCCTGCCACTCGTACATGAGGATGTGCAGCACGTTCGTCGTGTTGTCGGCGTGCACATCGTGGTCGTTCCAGTTGTCGAAGAACGGTGCGATGCGCTCGGCCGCAAACGCGATCAGGTAGGCGGCGATGAGCAGCGGGATGAGCAAGAGGTATGCCCACGTTTCTCCGCGGGCGACGACGAGATCCGACACCACCCAGTAGGCAGCGCCCGTCATGCCGAACATCATGAACGGTGCGTAGCCGTAGCGCACGATGGCGCGCAAGGTTGGCATCAAGCGGTCTCCGATCTTGCCTTCAGGCAATCTGCCTCAGCGGTCTCTCCACTCGACCGCTCGAGCAGCGTGCCTGTCTCAACGTAGGGCCTCGCGCCGAGCTCACAAAGGCAGGTCGCCGGGCCTTTGCTTTCGCAGACTTCGCTGTGCTTTCAACGTAGTAGCGAATTCTGTTGTATCGGTCAAAGGCAGCGAGCACTGCGGCCCGAGACAAGCGTAAGCTGAACCTCGGCGGTTAACAGGCTCCTTAGCGTGGAACGCCGGCAACTCGGGCTGTGCGCGCGTATAGAAGCCGTACTGCAGGGCGCCCGGCAAAGAAATACTTCTGATCACCTCGATAAGATCTTGGCCGCCCGGCAGATTGCTGCCCGCGATGACTACCAGCTGCGGGGCGATGAGGTCGACAAAGGCCCCGAGCAGCCCCGTGTGTGCGACAATGTTACGCCCGATGTCGGCGGCGAAGGCAGCCTCGATCGCCTTGGCGCGATCGAAGTATTCGCTGACCTCGGTCAGCATTCCGAACGCGACGAGGTTAGTGAGCTGGATCGCATTGGCGTTGGGTGTGGCGTCGTCGGTGCCGGGACGCAGGCGCGCGATCACGTCGCGGGTGTCGTCGGCAGAGGTTGCATATCCGCCCTGCCCCTCGATCCAGTAGTGGCGGTCGAGCGTCTCCGACCACGCGCGCGCCTGCTCGAAATAACGCGGCTCGCCCGTCGCCTCGTGCAGGCGCAGCGCGCCCCAGATCATGTTGGCGTAGTCGGAGGCGGTCGCCGGCGCCTTGGCGATGCCGGCGCGCCAGGCGTGACGCAGACGCCCGTCCACCGTCATGCGCGTTGAGACGAACTCGAACCCGCGCTGCGCGAGCTTCAGCCACTCGGGCCGGTCGAAGATCAAGGATGCGCGCGCGAGCGCCGCAATCATCAGGCCGTTCCAGTCGGCGAGCACCTTGTCGTCCCAACCGGGACGCACGCGCTTGCCGCGCGCAGCGAGCAGCTTAGTGCGCGCGGCCGCGAGGCGCTGCTCGTCTGCGTCGGAGCGCAGCGCCGGCGACGCCAGCCGGTTGAGGATCGAGTGGCCCTCGAAGTTACCGCCCGGCGTGACGTCGTAGACTTGCGCGAAGAAGCGGCCTTCCTCGGGCCCGAGCACGGAGAGGATCTCCTCGAGGCTCCAGATATAGAACTTTCCCTCCTCGCCCTCCGAGTCGGCGTCGAGCGAGGCGGCAAAGCCGCCGCCGTCGGCGATCATCTCGCGCTCGAGCCAGGAAACCGTCTCGGCGACGCGCAGCTCAAACAGCGGCGCCTTCGTCTCGCGCCACACCTCGGTCAAGAGGTCGAGCAAGAGCGCGTTGTCGTAGAGCATCTTCTCGAAGTGGGGGACGAGCCACTCCTCGTCGACGGAGTAGCGCGCGAAGCCGCCGCCCAAATGATCGTAGATGCCGCCCTGGCAGATGCGCGTGAGCGTAGTAATGACCGCCTCGCGCGCTCTCTCCTCGTCGTAGCGGATGCCGCCGCGCCACAGAAGCCAGAAGAAGCTCCACTGCGGAAACTTGGGTGCACCCTTGAGGCCGCCGTGCACGGGATCGACGGCGTGCGCCATGCGCGCCGTGAGCTCCTTCAGCAGACGGTCGTCGATCACCGCCCCCGGTCCGTTCGCCGGCTCCTGCAGGCCTTGCGTCAACAGGCGTGCGTTGTTGGCGGCTTTGTCCGGCTCGTCGCGGAACACCTGCGCGACGCGTCTCAGCACATCGACGAACGCCGGCCGGCCGAAGCGGCTCTCCCTCGGAAAGTAGGTGCCGCCCCACACGGGGCGCGCGTCCTGATCGAGGAACATGGTCAGCGGCCAGCCGCCCTGCTCGCCCAAGGCATGCAGCGCCCCCATGTAGATGGCGTCGATGTCGGGGCGCTCCTCGCGATCGACCTTGATGTTGACGAAGAGCTCGTTCATGGCCTTGGCCGTCGCCGCGTCCTCGAAGCTCTCGTGCGCCATGACGTGGCACCAGTGGCAGGCCGCGTAGCCGACCGACAGGAGGATCGGCTTGCCGGTGCGCTTGGCCTCCGCCAGCGCCTCGGGCCCCCACGCCCACCAGTGCACCGGGTTGTCCTTGTGCTGGAGCAGGTAGGGGCTCGTCTCCTTGCCCAGGCGGTTCTCGCTCATTCCGGCCTCTTTTCGTGCCTCCCAACATGAGCCCTTAGCTCCGCCACGACTAGCCGAGATCGCCGTGGGTCGCCACCACTCGGCGCGGGGGTAGGCTTGTGCGAATCGGTGATCGGAGGAGGCGGGGATGCTTGGAGCGGCAGCCGCGGCAGTAATCGGGAAGAGCCTTCGGCCGCGTCGCCGCGGACGCGGCGGCATCTTCGTTGTGATTTGGATTTGGCGATGACCCAAGAAAGCTTTCTGGGTGGCCACCCCTCACCCGGCTGTCGCGCCTTCCGGCGCGTCAGCCGACCTCTCCCTATGGGAGAGGTATAGTGCCGGTGCGTCCCGGCTCACCTCTCCCAGGGGGAGAGGTCGACGCGAGATGCGGAGCATCGAGCGGCGGGTGAGGGGTTGTTCGGCGGATGGATGAGACACCGACGATCTTCGCGCTGTCGAGCGCTCCTGGCCGCGCCGGGGTCGCCGTCGTGCGCGTCTCGGGGCCGCGCGCCGGTGACCTGATCGACGCCTTGGCACCGCCGCGGCCGAAGAAGCGGATGGCCGCCCTGCGCCTGGTGAAAGACCCCGCCAGCGGCGAGACGCTCGATTCCGCGCTCGTCCTCTGGTTCGCGGGCCCGCGCTCGGAGACGGGCGAGGACATGGCGGAGTTCCACCTGCATGGCGGCCCGGCCATCGTGAAGGCCCTATTGGAGGTGCTCGGCCGTCAGCCGGGATGCCGCCTCGCCGACCCCGGCGAGTTCGCACGGCGGGCGTTCGCCGCCGGCAAGATCGACCTCGCCGAGGCCGAGGGGCTCGCCGATCTCATCAACGCCGAGACCGAGGCGCAGCGGCGCCAGGCACTCGCCCAGATGGGCGGCTCGCTCTCGCGCCTCTACGAGGGTTGGCGGGCGGAGCTCATCCGCGCCTGCGCGCTCATCGAGGCCGTCATCGATTTCAGCGACGAGCCCGACGTCGCCGGCAACGCCTTCGAGCTCGCGCGGTCCATCGTGAGTAAGCTGCGGGTCGAGATCGCTGCGCACCTCGACGATGGCAACCGCGGCGAGATCCTGCGCGACGGCTTCCGTGTCGTGCTCGCGGGCGCGCCCAACGTCGGCAAGTCGAGCCTGTTGAATGTGCTCGCGCGGCGCGAGGCGGCCATCGTGTCGGAGGAGGCCGGCACCACGCGTGACGTGATCGAGGTGCGGCTCGACCTCTCCGGCTATCCCGTCATCGTCTCCGACACCGCCGGCATCCGCGAGCCGCAAGGGTCAATCGAGCGCGAGGGCATCCGGCGCACGCTCGCGCATGCGGGCGCGGCGGACCTCGTGCTTTGGCTGAGCGACGCGAGCATTCCGGAGACGGCGCCTCCCCCGCCGGAGCTTGCGGGCCGCGGGGATGAGTTTCTTCTGCCCGTCGCCAACAAAATAGATATCCCCGGCGCGTCGGCCGCACAGGGGTCTCTCCCGGTGTCGGCGAAAACGGGAGCGGGGATAGAGGCGCTCACGCGCCGGCTCGGGGATATCGCGCGCGACCGCATCGGGGTCTCGGCGGCGCCCGCGATTACTCATGCACGTTATCGCCACCAATTGCAGGTCTGTTTAGACGCTTTGCGGGCCTTTTTAGTGGGTCTTCACGGTGAAATAGAGCTGCGTGCAGAGGACTTGCGCCAAGCCGCCAACGCGCTCGGGCGCATCACGGGGCGGGTCGATGTGGAGGACGTGCTGGGGGAAATCTTCGGCCGCTTTTGCATCGGCAAGTAAGACCCCGATGTTTCACGTGAAACCGGGCGTCAACCAGCGGAATCGCTTTTGACCCGGGGCGGCGGCTGCGGGTAGAACACGCCGCATCGAGGCGCTTGGACCCCCTTCATGACTGACCGGACCTTCGACGTGATCGTGGTGGGCGGCGGCCATGCCGGCTGCGAGGCCGCGGCCGCGGCTGCGCGCATGGGGGCCAAAACGGAGCTTATCACCCACACCTTCGCGACCATCGGCGAGATGTCCTGCAACCCCGCCATCGGCGGCTTGGGCAAGGGCCACCTGGTGCGCGAGATCGATGCCCTCGACGGCCTCATGGGCCGCGTCGCCGATGCTGCCGGCATCCAGTTCCGGCTCTTGAACCGCTCCAAGGGGCCGGCCGTGCAGGGCCCGCGCGCCCAGGCCGACCGGGCGCTCTACCGGCAGGCCATGCAGGCGGCGATCCGCGCAACCGCCAGCCTGGAGGTGGTGGAAGGAGCAGTCGAGGACCTGATCGTAACCTCTGACCGGGCCTGCGGCGTGGTTCTCGCCGATGGCCGGCGGCTCGGGTCGGGCGCCGTCGTGCTGACCACCGGCACTTTCCTCAACGGCCTCATCCACCTCGGCGAGCAGAAAATCCCCGCCGGCCGCGTGGGCGAGGCCCCCGCGCTCAAGCTCAGCGATCGGCTCTACGGCTTGGGTCTGCAACTCGGACGCCTCAAGACCGGCACTCCGCCGCGCCTTGTTGCCTCCTCCATCGATTGGGACGGCCTCGAGAAGCAGCCAGGGGACCAGCCGCCGGTGCCGTTCTCCTTTCTGACCGAAGCCATCACGACGCCCCAGATCGCCTGCGCCATCACGCGCACGACCGAGGCCACGCACGCGCTGATCCGCGCCAACCTGCACCGCTCGGCCATGTACTCCGGCCAGATCGGCAGCGTTGGCCCGCGCTACTGCCCGTCGATCGAGGACAAGGTCGTGCGCTTCGCCGATCGCGCCGCGCACCAGGTCTTCCTCGAGCCGGAGGGCCTCAACTCGGGCACCGTCTATCCCAACGGCGTCTCCACCTCGTTGCCGGCCGACGTCCAGGAAGCCTTCATCCGCTCGATGCCGGGCCTGGAAAAGGCGATCATCCAGCGGCCGGGCTACGCCATCGAGTACGACTACGTCGACCCGCGCGAGCTCGACGCCACGTTCCACGTGAAACGGCTGCCGGGCCTGTTCCTCGCTGGGCAGATCAACGGCACCACGGGCTACGAGGAAGCAGGCGCGCAGGGCATCGCCGCCGGCATCAATGCCGCCATGCTCGCCAGCACAATGGAGCCGGGCTTCTTCGTCTCCCGCGCC
>DATIZL010000188.1:0-43444 GCA_035517115.1 Hyphomicrobium sp. | reverse complement strand
GGCTCGGCGGAAGCCGACGGCGACCGCTTCGTCGAGATCTGGAACCTCGTGTTCATGCAGTACGAGCAGATCGCGCCCGGCGAGCGCGTCGACCTGCCGAAGCACTCGGTCGACACCGGCATGGGGCTCGAGCGCATCGCCGCGGTGCTGCAGGGGGTGCACGACAACTACGAGATCGACCTGTTCAAGGCGCTGATATCAGCAATCCGCCACGAAACCGAAAAGGTCAGCCCAAACAAGAGGGGCATTGAGGGGGGACCAGAACTGCTGCGGGCGGCGAGGCGCGTCATCGCAGATCATTTGCGGGCGGCGAGCTTCTTGATCGCCGACGGCGTGCTGCCGTTGAATGAAGGCCGCGGCTACGTGCTTCGCCGCATCATGCGGCGCGCGATGCGCTATGCCTACCAGATCGGCTGTGAAGAGCCGCTGATGTACCGCTTGGTGCCGGCGCTCGTGCACGAGATGGGCGATGCCTATCCGGAGCTTGTGCGCGCGCAGCCGCTGATCACTGAGACGCTGAATCTCGAGGAAACAAAGTTTAGGCGCACGTTGGGTACCGGCCTGAGGCTGCTGTCCGAAAGTTCGATTGGCCTCAAGAAGGGTGCGGTGTTTTCGGGCGAGACCGCGTTCAAGCTCTACGACACCTACGGCTTCCCCTTGGACCTCACCGAGGACGCGCTGCGCCCGCGCGGCATCTCCGTCGACACCAAAGCGTTCGCCGCCGCGATGGAACGGCAGCGGGAAGAGGCGCGCAAGGCTTGGAAGGGCTCGGGCGAGGCGGCGACCGAGGCGATCTGGTTTCAATTGAAGGAGCGTGACGGCGCCACCGAGTTCCTCGGCTACGACACGGAAGACGCGGCCGGCGAGATCACGGCCCTTATCAAGGACGGGAAGGAGGCAAAGAGCCTCAAAGCCGGCGAGGAGGCGGCGGTCATCGTCAACCAGACGCCGTTCTATGGCGAATCGGGCGGGCAGGTCGGCGACGAAGGCATCATCCGCGGGCCGAAGGGCGCGCTCTTTCGCGTCTCCGACACGCAGAAGAAGGCGGGCGGCCTGTTCGTGCATCTCGGCACGGTGGAGAAGGGCTCCTTCAAGGCGGGCGAGACCGTCGACCTCGAGGTCGCGCACTCGCGCCGTACGGCGACGCGCGCCAACCACTCGGCGACGCACCTCCTGCACGAGGCGCTGCGCCAAGTCTTGGGTCCGCACGTGGCGCAGAAGGGCTCGCTCGTTGCGCCCGACCGCTTGCGCTTCGACTTCTCGCATACGAAGCCGATGACGCCGGAGGAGATCGCGGCGGTCGAGGCGCGCGCCAACGCCGTCGTGCTGCAGAACGCGCCGGTGGAGACGCGCCTCATGGCGCTCGAGGACGCGCTGCAATCGGGCGCGATGGCACTCTTCGGCGAGAAGTACGGCGAGGAGGTGCGCGTCGTATCTATGGGCGAGGGGGCACCCGGCGCCAACAAGGCGTGGTCGGTGGAGCTGTGCGGCGGCACGCACGTGAAGCGCACGGGCGACATCGGCCTCGTCAAGATCGTGGCCGAGTCCGCGAGCGCGTCCGGCGTGCGCCGTATCGAGGCGCTGACGGCGGATGCGGCGCGCGATTACCTCGCCGAGGCCGAGGCGCGCCTCAAGGAGGCGGCGGCGCTCCTGCACGCGCGGCCCGAGGAGGTCGTCGCGCGGGTCAACGCGCTCATCGACGAGCGAAAGCAGCTCGAGCGCCAGCTCGCCGATGCCAAGAAGCAGATTGCACTCGGCGGCGGCGCGGCTCCCGGGGCGGGCGCGGGAGCAACGGCGGGCGGCATCAAGACGGTCGGCAAGGTGAAGCTCATCGCGCGCACGGTGCAGGGCCTCAACCCGAAAGATCTGCGCGGCCTCATCGACGACGGCAAGAAGCAGGTCGGCTCCGGCATCGTTGCCATCGTGGGCGTGACCGAGGACGGCAAGGCGGGCTTGGCGGTCGGCGTCACCGACGACCTCACCAAGACGTGGAACGCCGTCGATCTTGTGCGCGCCGGCGCGGAAGCACTCGGCGGCAAGGGCGGCGGCGGCCGTCCCGACATGGCGCAGGCCGGCGGTCCGGACGGCTCGCGTGCGGATGCAGCGCTTGCCGCCATCGAGGCCCAGCTCGGCGCGGCCGCCTAGGTGCGCCGATCGGCACTCGCACCTCCCGCAGCGGCGCGTCCCGGGCAGTTTGTGCCCTCGCCGCCCGCGTCTGTTAGTGTGATGCCAGCACAGGCTCTCGTGCCGCCCCCCACGCACATCCCGCATAACATAGGACAAGGATGACGGACGGCCCCAATTTCGAAATCTACAGCGACGCCATGATCGTGCTGGCGACGGCCGCCGTGCTCGTCCCCCTCGGCCAGCGCTTCAAATTGAGCCCGATCCTCGGCTTCCTGATCGCCGGCGCGGTGCTGGGGCCGCACGGGCTCGGCGCGCTGAAAAGCTTCATCCCTTGGCTGCACTGGGTCACCATCTCCGAGGAGAAGGGCCTCGGCGCCATCGCGGAGCTCGGCGTCGTCTTCCTCTTGTTCCTCATCGGGCTCGAGCTGTCGTTCAAGCGGCTCGTCACCATGCGCCGGCTTGTGTTCGGTCTCGCTACCCTGCAAGTCACGATTTCGGCCGCAGCCATCGGATTTGTCGCGAGCCTGCTCGGTCAGCGCCCCGCCGCCTCGGTCCTGATCGGCTTGAGCCTGGCGCTGTCCTCGACCGCGATCGTCATCGAGGTGCTCTCGCGCAAGAACCGGCTCAACACGACGACGGGCCGCACGAGCTTCGCGATCCTGCTGCTGCAGGACCTGGCCGTGGTGCCGCTCCTGTTCCTCGTCACCATCCTGGGGCCAGAGCACCAGGGGTCGCTGCTCTGGGACCTGCTGCAGGCGTTCGCCCAGGCCGTGCTCGTCATCGTGGCAATCGTCGTCGTCGGCACCGTTGTCCTGCGTCCGCTGTTCCGGCTGGTGGCGTCGGCCGAAAGCACGGAGTTGTTCGTCGCCGCCGCCTTACTGGTCGCCGTCGGCAGCGGCCTTGCAAGCGCGGCCGCGGGACTGTCCATGGCGCTCGGCGCCTTTGTTGCCGGGTTGCTGTTGTCGGAGACCGAGTATCATCGCGCCATCGAGGCGACCATCGATCCGTTCAAAGGGCTCTTGCTCGGCGTATTCTTCTTCTCGGTCGGCATGAGCCTCGACCTCGCCCTCATCCTCGCGCATCCGTTGACGATCGCGGCGGGCGTGCTCGGGCTCATCGCCATCAAGTCCGGCGTGCTGACAGGCCTTTTGCGGCTCTTCCAAGTGCCGTGGCCTGCCGCCTTCGAGACCTCGCTGCTGCTCGCGCCGGGCGGAGAGTTCGCCTTCATCGTCATCGGGCTCGCGATGCTCAAGGGCATCGTTCCCGAGGAGGCGGGAGACATCGTGCTCGCGATCACCTCGTTCTCCATGGCCATCATTCCCGTGCTCGATGTCCTCGCGCGCCGCGGTGCGCGCAAGCTCTCCGCCAAGCAAGAGCCGAACCCGGCGCTCACGCTGGCGCCGCCGCAAGAGCACGTGGACGCGATCGTGATCGGCTGCGGCCGCGTCGGCCGGCTGGTGTCGGAAATGCTGACCGAGCACAACGTCAAGCACATCATCGTCGAGAGCGATGCCGGCGTCGTGACGCGCTGCCGGGGCGAGGGGCTGCCGGTCTATTTCGGCGATGCCAAGAGGCTGCCCTTCCTCAAGGCTTGCGGCATCGCCACGGCCAAAGGCGTGGTCATCACCGTGAACAAGCCCTCCGCTGCCGACGAGATCGTCGTGAGCGTGCGCGAGCTGCGCGAGGACATCGTCATCGTCGCGCGTGCAGGCGACGAGAAGCACGCGCGCAAGCTTTATAAGCTCGGCGTCACCGACGCCGTCCCCGAGACGATCGAGGCGAGCCTGCAGCTCTCCGAAGCGGCGCTCGTGGGGCTCGGCGTGCCGACAGGCCCGGTCATCGCCTCGATCCACGAGAAGCGCGACGAGTTCCGCGAGGTGCTGCAGGGAGCGGCAGAGCGTCCGACGCGGGCGCTGCGCGCAAGCCAGTTGAAGAAGGCCGCCAAGCCAAAAGCGGGTTAATCTTGCGGGGCATATTTGCTGCCGTGCTCGATATTTGCCGCTTTTGCTTGAAACGGTCACGGGACGCGAGAATCACCCCACGGGCCGCGCCCTGATCCGAAGGAACTTTACCGATGCTCTCCGCCTCCCATCTTACGCGAAGCCGTGCGCTACGCGCTGGCCTCGCCGCCCTTGCTCTTGCCGCGCTGTCCGCAGCGGGTGCCGAGGCCGCCGACGTCGAGGTGGGCGTGCTCACCTGTAAGGTGTCCGGCGGCGTCGGCTTCGTCTTCGGTTCGACCAAGAATCTCGACTGCGTCTTCGAGGGGACGAGCGGGGGCAAGGACCGCTACCTCGGCTCCATCGACAAGTACGGACTAGACCTCGGGTTCACCGGTAGCTCCTACATCATATGGACCGTGCTCGCCCCCTCTTTGGATATTCCCTCGGGTGCGCTCAGCGGAGCCTATGGCGGACTATCGGCGGAGGCGACCGTGGGCCTCGGCGTCGGCGCCAACGCGCTCGTCGGCGGCTCGGAGCATTCGATCGCGCTGCAGCCCGTGAGCGTGCAGGCGCAACAGGGACTCAACGTGGCCGTCGGTATCTCGGCGCTGAGCCTCCGCTTCGACGGCAACTACTGAGGCTTGTACCTCAGGCCGCGATCGCCATGGCCGCCTTCAAGTTCTGATCGACCTTGTCGAGAAAGCCCGTCGTCGACAGCCATTTTTGGCGGTCGCCGACGAGCAAAGCCAGATCCTTGGTCATGAAGCCGGCTTCGACCGTGTCGACGCAAACGCGCTCCAGCGTGCTGGCGAAAAGCGCTAATCCAGGGTTGTCGTCGAGCTTGGCGCGGTGCGACAGCCCCCGCGTCCAGGCGAAGATCGAGGCAATCGCGTTGGTCGAGGTCTCCCGGCCCTTCTGATGCTCGCGGTAATGGCGCGTGACCGTGCCGTGGGCGGCCTCCGCCTCGACCGTCTTGCCGTCGGGCGTCATCAGCACGCTCGTCATGAGCCCGAGCGACCCGAAGCCCTGGGCCACGATGTCGGACTGCACGTCGCCGTCGTAGTTCTTGCACGCCCACACGTAGCCGCCCGACCACTTCAGCGCGCAGGCGACCATGTCGTCGATGAGACGGTGCTCGTAGGTTAGCTTGCGCCTTTCGAACTCCGCGCGGAACTCCTTGTCGAACACCTCCTGGAAGAGATCCTTGAAGCGGCCGTCGTAGGCCTTGAGGATGGTGTTCTTGGTCGAAAGATAGACCGGGTAGTTGCGATTGAGCGCATAGTAGAAGGTGGCGCGCGCGAACTCGCGGATGCTGTCGTCGAGATTGTACATGGCCAAGGCGACGCCGCCCCCCGGCGCCTTGAACACCTCGCGCTCGATGGTCTCGCCGTCCTCCCCGACGAACTTGATGGTGAGCTTGCCCTTGCCCGGGAAACGGAAGTCCGTCGCACGGTACTGATCGCCGTAAGCGTGGCGGCCGATGACGATGGGCTGGGTCCAGCCGGGGACGAGGCGGGGCACGTTGCGGCAGATGATGGGCTCCCGGAAAATGACGCCGCCGAGGATGTTGCGAATGGTTCCGTTGGGGCTCTTCCACATCTCCTTCAGGTTGAATTCTTTGACGCGCGCCTCGTCCGGCGTGATGGTCGCGCACTTGACGCCAACGCCGTGCTGCTTGATGGCGTTGGCGGCGTCGACGGTCACCTGGTCGCTCGTCTTGTCGCGGTTCTGGATCGACAGGTCGTAGTAGTCGAGCGGCAGGTCGATATAAGGATGGATCAGCTTGTCCTTGATCAGCTTCCAGATGATGCGGGTCATCTCGTCGCCGTCGAGCTCGACGACGGTGCCGGTCACCTTGATCTTCTGCATTGAGGGGCCTCGGGTCTTGGGGCGGGACTGCGTCTCGGGGCAACACTATCTGCCACGCTGCAGCGCAACAAGAGTGAAGCGATGAGTGCTGCACCCGCCGTAGAGATCGCCGCGGATGCGCAAGATCGCCGCGTTCCCCAGCTCAGCGGCAGCGAGGTCGCGGTTGCCGAGGTCGTGCATGCCTGCCACGAGCTCACCATCGACCAGGGGCTGGCCCGCCTCGCCATTTCGGGCCTCGACCGCACCACGCTCGAGCCCATCCTCACCTATTGCGCCGAGGAGTGCTGCATCGCCGACGGCGCGAGCTGCCCCGGCTGCCGCCGGCGCACGGAGCTCGAGGGGATCGCCAACCTCGACCAGTTCATCGCGCGCCACCGCGAGATCGTCGTCGGCGACGGCAGCGTTCGCCTCACCGGCAGCGGCGAAGCAACGCTTCACGTCGACCGCGTCGAGACGCTGACCAAGACTTGGGCGGGCGAGAAGTATTGGTATTGGGCGCGCCGCGTCTTACGCAAGCTGCGCCACGGCATCCGCCGCGCGCACCTGCAAGGGGGCGCCTTCGCAGGCGAGGGCGAGACGCCGGCGATCCTGCTCATGGAGCCGCAGCTCGCCGACAACGTAGGCATGGTGGCGCGCGCCATGGCCAACTTCGGGCTCGACACGCTACGCCTCATTGCCCCGCGCGACGGCTGGCCCAACGAGAAGGCGCGCATCGCGGCGTCTGGCGCCAACTACGTCATCGACGACGCCGTCTCTTATCCGACCCTTTCTGAGGCGATCGGCGATCTTAATTGGCTCGCGGCGACGACGGCGCGCCAGCGCGACCTGCGCAAGCCGGTGATGACACCCGTCGACGCCGTCGCCGAAATGCGCATGCGCATCACGCGCGGCGAGCGCTGCGGGATCCTGTTCGGACGCGAGCGCAGCGGCCTGGAGACCGGCGAGGTCGCCAACGCGGACGCGCTCGTCATGATTCCGGTCAATTCTCGTTTCGCTTCCCTCAACCTCGCGCAGGCGGTGCTCATCCTCGGCTACGAGTGGATGAAGGTCAGCGAGGGGCAAAGCCTGGGGCGTGTTACGACCTACGAGACGCCCGTCGCCGCCGGGCTCAACCTGGGGGAGTCGCGGCTGGCGACGAAGGACGATCTGCTTGGCTTCTTCGGGCACCTCGAGGACGAGCTCGAGCGCTTGGGCTTTTTCAATCCGCCGCACCGGCGCAACACGGTCGTGCAGAATGTGCGCACGATGTTCTCGCGTATGGGCGCGACCGAACAGGAAGTCCGCACATTGCGTGGTATTGTTGCCACGCTTGCAAAGGGCAAGGGGCGGGGCCGCAAGCAGCCGGAATAGCCGCCATCTTATGGCCAGATTTTCGGCCGAGCGATGCCCCTCCTCAAGGGGGCTATTTTGCTGCACGGTCATTAGGCAAGATCGTGCGCGTGAAGCAACAGCAACAATATAGCGCAAGCACAATTCAGGAGACGCGGATCATGAGAAGGGCGGGGAGGAGTTTGGCGTGCGCGGCCGTTTGGGTCGCATGTTTTGCGGTGATGCCCGCCAGCGCGCAGGAGTTGAGCGAAAAGGCCACGCGCGCGTTCATGGAATACGCTTGGTCGCTCACGCCGGAAGCCTTCACCAAGCCGAACGGCGAGACGATCCAGATCGATAAGACGAAAAAAGACCAGGTGATGATCCCGCTCGATGTAGCGCGCGAGGTCATCCACGCAGGCCGCCTCTCGGCGCACGCCCAAGTGTGCGAGCTTACCCAGGAGCAGGCGGACAACCACAATTCGCTCATGCGGCGCGAGACGCTCTCGAAAAAGTGGACGCCGCAGCAGCTCGTCTACATCAACCAGCTTCACCTGACCGTGGTCATGATGCTCACCGGCCGCGTCAAGCTTGTCGAGAAGGGCGACGACAAGAGCGCTGACAAGGATGACAAGGAAGTCGTGATCGAACAGGGTACGAAACAGACCCAAACGTGCTCGGCCGAGCAGAAGCAGAAGGTGAAGGAGCTGATCACGGCCTACGTGAAATCCGGGCCTCCCGCACCCGCCCCCACCACGGCCGCCGCCGCGCCGGCATCGACCGATCAGCCGGCTGCGAGCCCCGCCCCGCCGGCCACCTCGGCCGCCGCACCGGCTCAGAAGGCTGCGCCTCCGGCCGCCGCGCCGGCGCCCCAGAAATAAGGACCTGGGCATCCCTCACCGGGGGTGGCGCGCGCCCCATGTTGACGCCGGCCCTCCGCATCGGTATCTAGCGCATCGCGACGCGGGCCATGGCTCATGGCCCGCGTTTCTATCGCGCACCTGCGGCGGCGCCTTTTCGATGGCGTCGCCTGTCGGTCTTTCGGGTGAGCCCGAAGGACAGAGGAGGGGGCGCTCCACGCAACAATCGAACCGTTGGAGTGCTGTTAATGACCAAGCGCATCCGCGCCAAGCACAAGATCGACCGTCGCCTCGGCGAGAACATTTGGGGCCGGCCCAAGAGCCCGCTCAACCGCCGCGAGTCCCGGCCCGGGCAGCACGGCGAGCGCCGCATGCAGAAGCTGTCCGACTACGGCCAGCAGCTCAAGGCCAAGCAGAAGCTCAAGGGCTACTACGGCAACATCAACGAGCGTCAGTTCCACCGCATCTACGCTGAGGCCGCTCGCCTCAAGGGCTCGACCTCCGAGCACGTGATCGGCCTGCTCGAGCGCCGCCTCGATGCCGTCGTCTACCGGGCCAAGTTCGTTCCCACCGTCTTTGCCGCGCGTCAGTTCGTCAGCCATGGCCACGTGACGGTGAACGGCCGCCGCGTCACCATCCCGAGCTTCCGCATCAAGGTCGGCGACGTGATCGAGGTGAAGGAGAAGGCGCGCCAGCTTCCGCTGGTGCTCGAGGCCATCAAGAGCCCCGAGCGCGACGTGCCCGATTACGTCGAGGCGGACCACAACAAGATGACGGCCAAGTTCCTCCGCATCCCGGCGCTGTCGGACGTGCCCTATCCGGTGCACATGGAGCCGAACCTGGTGGTCGAGTTCTACTCGCGCTAACCGAGCGGACAGCATGCTGAGCGGCGCCACTCCGGCGCCGCTTCGCATTTTTGCGGCTTCAGGCCGCGAGGATCGCGGTCCCCGCCAGCAGCACCCCCAGCGGCCTTCTGAGTGCAGCGCCAAACGGCGCCAGCTTCTCGATTAGGACGAGGGCGGCAAGTCCTACGATCCAAACCAGGTTCATGATTCCCGCCGCAAACAGCAGCAGCATCAGCACCCAGCAACAGCCGACGCAGTAGGCGCCGTGGACGACCCCTAAGCGGAAGGCGCCGCGGCTGCCGGGCCGGCGATGCCGCGCAAGGAACCCCGCCGGCGAGCGGCAATGGTCGAGACAAGCGGACTTGAGCGGGGAGAGCTGATAGAGCCCCGCGGCGAGGAGGAGCCCCGCCGTGAGCGATCGTGCCGTCGACCACATCATCATGCCGTCGATGAGGCCGCCGCGCTCGAGCGCAAATTGAAGCCCGACTGCGAGCACGCTGAAGATGAGCCAGCAGGCTAGGTAGCCCGCCGCGAATGCGGCCGATGGGCCGAGAGCTGTGTCAGCGGCGGTGCGGCCCGGGGCATCCCGCGCCACGCGGGCGTAGAGGAGGATCATCGGTGCCGCGCTCGGAACCATCATGGCGATCATCATGACCCACCACATAGCGAGCATCGTCAGCCAGTAGGCAACGTCCCACACGCCGGGCGCCGGCGCCACGCGCGGTGGCGGAAACTGCCACGTCGTCATGGCGGCGGGGCTCATGCCGGTGCCCGCGCCCTGCAGCAGCGCGAGCCAAGCCAACGCCGTCAGCAGGGCGAGCCCGGCGGCGATAATGGAGCGGTCGTGCCGCAGCAGCGTCTCGAGCAAGGATCGCCCTCTCAGCGCACCATTCCGTTCTGGTTGAGGTGGATGCGCGCGAACTGGCCGTAGGTGTCCTCTAGCTCGAAGCTCACGGGGGCCCCCGTCTTGGACCACCCGCGCCCGATCTCGGCCACCGCGAACTCGAAGCCGTTCGGCTGCTCGATGCGCACCCGGTGCTCGGCACCGGTCACCGGATTGAGGATCGGTGCGCCCCGCATCTCCACGACGCCATCGATGCGGGCACGGGCCATGCGTCCCTCGATGTCGAGTTCAAACGCGATGTCGGCGATGATGGGATCGTGCATTCGTTCGCACGTGGAGGCAAAAACGCTGAAGACCGTGGCTCCGGGCTCCGTGTCCTCGCCTCTCAGGATGCGCAGGAGCGCTTCGCGCTGCGGGGGCGTGGCCCGCCTGTCGAGGATGTGCACGCCTTCGCCGCCACCCTCATGAATGGGGCCCGGCCAGCGGAAGATGCCCGCGCCTTTGAGGCCATCAAGGCGTGTCGACCCGTGGAAGCCCTGCTCGATGTCGAACACCGCGAGCCCGCGGCAATGGCCGTGGGTGGGCAGCGCGTTGAACTGGCAAGGGCAGCCGTAGGAGCAATTGCAGTTGCCGAACTCGCGGCCTTTGATCTCCCAGGGTGTCATGTCGTCCTCCTGCAGGCTGCAGCGCTCCCCGTCTCCTCGATGATCCGTAGGGTCCGTATAAGCGACCTCGGCCATGCGTGCCCTCGGATGCGCTGAGAAAGGGTGTTCACCTATATGCAAAGCCGAGCGCCAGATGTCACCCAAGTAACTGACAAGCGCGCTTACGCCGGCCGGTGGCGGCGCGCCGGATCGGTCGGAAGCGTGACGATCTCGCCGGCCGCTACCGGCTCAGGTGCCGGCGCGGCGCGCTGCGGCGGCACCGTATTAGCCCAGCCGTAGGCGAGCATGGTGATGAGCGCGGAGGCCGCGAAGAAATAGACACCCGGCATCACGATCGCTTCCGTGTAGCCGGAGGAGTTCACGTAGAAGATCATCAGCGCCAGCACCATCACGTCGGTCATCGAGTAGCGTCCGAGCCATTCCATGGTCGAGAACGAGCGGCGCCGGAACTCGGGCGGGAGGTCGGGCGAGGTGACGAGCGTCAACAGGTAGAGGAGCTTCAGGAACGGAAAGAAGATCGAGACCGCGAAGACGACCGCGCACAGGAAGTACTCGTTGCTCGCGTAGAGGGCCCAGATGATGGTCGCGATCGAGTGCTCGTTCGTCCACACGTAGACGGTGGTGAAGCGGATCACGGGCAGGATGATGCCGAGCGCGAAGAACACCGTCGCCAGGATGATGAGGAAGCTCAGGAGAAAGTTGCGCATGGCCGACAGCGGCTTGGGCGCGTCGAGCTCGGCGAGGGGTCCGCCCGCCGCGGCCACGTCCGTCTTGAGCCAGGCGTAGGACAGGATCATCAGCGCCACCGCGGTCGTGAACAGATAGACGGCGGGCAGGCTGGCGGCATCATAGATGCCCTGGCTCTTCAGGAAGAAGATGGTCAGCGCCAGCACCAGCACGTCGTGCATCGACCATTTGCCGATCCACTCGATGGCCTTGAGGCGCTTCGCGTGCCGGCGCAGCTCGGCGGCGGGGAGGGTGGAGACGAGCATCAGGTAGCCGAGCTTCACGACGGGCAAGAGGATCGAGAACACGAGCACGACCAGCCCGAGGAACGTCTGCCTGTCGCGCAAGAGCACGCCTACGGTGGAGATGAGCGAGTATTCGCTGGTCCAGAAGAAGAACTTGGTGAGCTTCAAGATCGGCAGGCTGATGCCGAGCGCCAGGCACACGGCCGCGCCGATGATGGCGAGGCTCAATAGGAATCGCCGGCCGCCCAAGCGCATGGCTGTTGCCTAGTCCAGGAAGACACGGACCGACGCGGCCCGTTGAGGCCTGCAGTCAAGGGGGCGGCGGCGGCGAAACTAGGGCCGCTACGCCAGCGCCTTCGACTTGTCGTAGGCGATGCCCTTCGCCTCGAAGAGCTGCTGCAATTCTCCCGCCTGCGCCATCTCGCGGACGATGTCGCAGCCGCCGATGAACTCTCCCTTGACGTAGAGCTGCGGGATCGTCGGCCAGTTGGAGAAGGCCTTGATACCCTCGCGGATGCCCATGTCCTGCAGGACGTTGACGTCCTTGTAGTCGACGCCGAGCAGACCCAGGATGTGGGCGACCTGGGCCGAGAACCCGCACTGAGGCATCGCCTTCTGCCCTTTCATGAAGAGGACGACGTCGTTTGCGGCGATCGTCTTGCGGATCCAGTCCTGCACGTCCTGCTGCGGGGTGGTCATCGGCGGTCCTTCCCTGAGTTCGAAATCGGGCGCGAGACGCTTTAGGCCCTCTCGCGGCGCGGTTCAATGGGGCATATTCGAGCCTGAATGTGTGGGCCTTGGGTGGGGAAATCAATCACCCAAGCGACCCGGGCTCAAGGCGTGGCCGTCGTGAGCGCGAGCGCGTGCAGCTGCCCGCCCATGCGTCCGCCGAGGGCATCGTAGACCATCTGGTGCTGCTGGACGCGGGTCTTGCCCTTGAAGGCGGCCGAGACCACGTGCGCGGCGTAGTGGTCGCCGTCGCCGGCAAGGTCGAGGATCTCGACCTGGGCGTCGGGGAACTTGGCCTTGATGAGCCGCTCGATCTCGCCGGCATCCATGGCCATGCGTCAGGTCTCCTCACCAGTCGGTCCTGCAGCCTCCAGGCGTGCCGGGTTGCCGACAGATCGTCGTGACACGAGGGGCCAGCGTAGCCGCCTTTTCCGCAACGCGCCCCGGATTGGCCAATCCCGTGTCAGACGCATCGGCTACGCGAAGCGGCCATGCAATTACGCTGCCAGTGTGGGGGGCCAACGTCAAGAATGCGCGCAGAACGGCCTCAGTCGGCCCCCATATACCCCGGCAGCCAGGCCTCGTGCGCACGCCGCAGCTCCGCGAGCGCTAGCGCCGGCTCGCCCTTCAAGGCGATCGCATCGCCCCCCGTCCGTCCGACGATGCGCGCAGGCAGGGCCAGAAGTCGCGCCCGCTCGATCACTTCTTCCGCTTGCATGGCATCGACGCTGACGACGTAACGGCCCTGGTCCTCGCCGAACCACATGGCGTGGGCCGGCAGCTTGCCCTCGTAGGCGAACAGCTCCACGCCCATGCCGCCGGCGAGCGCCATCTCCGCAATGGCCACGATGAGGCCGCCGTCGGAGACGTCATGCACGGCGGAGACTTTCTTCTCGCGGATCAGCGCGCGCACGAGGCGCCCCGCCTTGATCTCGTCGGCGAGATCGACGGGTGGCGGCGCGCCCTCGAGCTTGCCGGAGACCGCTTCCTGGTAGAGCGATTGCCCCAGATGCCCCGCCTCGCGGCCGATGACGATCAAGAGCTCGCCGCTGTTCTTGAGGCGCAGATCGGCCATGAGGGAGACGTCGGGCACGAGGCCGACGCCGCCGATGGCGGGGGTCGGCGGAATGCCGACGCCGTTCGTCTCGTTGTAAAGCGACACGTTGCCCGACACGACGGGATAGTCGAGGACGCGGCAGGCTTCGCCCATGCCGCGGATCGATCCGATGAGCTGGCCCATCACCTCCGGCCGCTCCGGGTTCGCGAAGTTGAGGTTGTCGGTGATGGCGATGGGGTCGGCACCAACCGCAGTGAGGTTGCGCCAGGTCTCGACCACGGCCTGCTTGGTGCCCATCTCGGGGTCGGCGGCGACATAGCGGGGCGTTACATCGCAGGTCATTGCGATGCCGCGATCGGTGCCGTGGATGCGCACGACGGCGGCGTCGCCGCCCGGCCGCTGCACGGTGTCGCCCATGACCATGTGGTCGTACTGCTCCCAGACCCAGCGTCGCGAGCACAGAGCGGGGCCGCCCATCAGGCTCTTCAAGGTCTCGAGGATGGCGTTGGGTGCCGGCACCCACTCGGGCAGGATCGGTTTCGGTGGCACCACGGGGAACCACGGGCGCTGGTATTGCGGCGCGGAGTTGGCGAGCGTGGTGACAGGGATGTCGGCTTCGGCGATGTCCTTGTGCTTGACGATCATACGGCCGGTATCAGTGGTCTCGCCGATGACGGCAAAGTCGAGCCCCCACTTCTTGAAGATCGCCTCCGCCTCGGTCTCGGCGCCGGGCTTCAAAACCAAGAGCATGCGCTCCTGGCTCTCCGAGAGCATCATCTCGTAGGCGGTCATGCCCTCCTCGCGCTGGGGCACGCGATCGAGCTCGAGCGTGATGCCGACGCCGCCCTTGTCCGCCATCTCGCAGGACGAGGAGGTGAGCCCGGCTGCGCCCATGTCCTGGATGGCGATGATGGCGTCCTTCTCCATCAGCTCCAGGCAAGCCTCGATCAAGAGCTTCTCGGTGAAGGGGTCGCCCACCTGCACGGTCGGGCGCTTCTCCTCGCTCCTCTCATCGAACTCGGCCGACGCCATGGTGGCGCCGTGGATGCCGTCGCGGCCCGTCTTGGAGCCGACGTAGACGACGGGAAGGCCGACGCCCTTGGCCGCCGAGTAGAAGATCTTGTCGGCGCGCGCGAGCCCGACGCACATGGCGTTGACGAGGATGTTGTTGTTGTAGCCCTTGTCGAAGTTGAGCTCGCCGCCGACCGTCGGTACGCCGACGCAATTGCCGTAGCCGCCGATGCCGGAGACGACGCCCGCCACCAGATGCCGCGTCTTGGGGTGATCGGGGGCACCAAAGCGCAGGGCGTTCAAGTTGGCGATGGGGCGCGCGCCCATGGTGAACACGTCGCGCATGATGCCGCCGACGCCCGTCGCCGCTCCCTGGTAAGGCTCGATGTAGCTCGGGTGGTTGTGGCTCTCCATCTTGAAGACGATGGCCCAACCGTCGCCGGCGTCGACGACGCCCGCGTTCTCGCCGGGGCCCTGGATGACCTGCGGTCCGCTCGTCGGCAGCGTCTTCAGCCAGTAGCGCGAGGATTTATAGGAGCAGTGCTCGCTCCACATGACCGAGAAAATGCCGAGCTCGGTGAGGCTCGGCTCGCGCCCGAGGATCTTCAGGAGGCGCGCATATTCCTCTTGGGTCAGCCCGTGCTCAGCGACGATCTCAGGCGTGATGGCGGATGTCGTCTCGGTCGTGGCATCCATGCGGAAAAGCTCGAAAGTCCCCCAACTTTGAGACTGCGCTTATAGCGGCCGGCTGCGCGCTTGTCGCCTCGGCTCAGGCCGAGGGTTTGCCGCGGGCCGCCACCCATGCCCTGGCCCCCTCCAGGTCTTTGACGAAGCGCATAAATTCGTGCCGGCGGGAGGTTTCGTCCGGGAGCCTTAGCAGGAAGGACGGGTGGACCGTAATCCACAGGGCGCCCGATTCGGTCTCGATCGCCTTACCGCGCAGCCGCCCGATGGTAACTGGGCGCCGCATTAGCGCTTGGGCCGCCGTCGCCCCGAGCGCGATCGTGAGCCGCGGGCGCACGAGCTTGAGCTCCTGGTCGAGCCACCAGCGGCAAGCCTCGATCTCGCCTGCGTTGGGTTTCTTGTGCAGGCGGCGCTTGCCGCGCGGCTCGTTCTTGAAGTGCTTTACTGCATTGGTGACATAGACCTTGGCGCGATCGATCCCAGCTGCCGCCAGCGCTTCGTCGAGAATGACGCCTGCCGGGCCGACGAACGGGTGACCGGCGAGATCCTCTTTGTCGCCCGGCTGCTCGCCGACGAGCATCATCCTCGCCGGCACCGGGCCTTCGCCGAACACGGTCTGGGTAGCATTGCGCCACAGCGAGCAGCGCCGGCACGCCGCCGCCTCTTTGCGCATGTGCGACAGATCTGTGGACTCGTATCTGCCGCTCGTCGCTGTCAATTGCCTCTCCTGTTGTCTGCCGAACGCACTGCGACCGTTCCAAGCACCCACCCGTAGGGGTGGGAAGAGCAGCCTACCCGCGACAGTTGAGCGCTGCCAAACTCACATCGCTGCAATGCAGCAATCGGATTTGCGCTGGGGAATCCGAGGCTTATCTTTCGTGCTCCGCCGGGGCAGTTCACTCGTTCCCTCCCGGTTTCACCCCGTCCTCGAGAAGGAGCAGGAGCCATGTCCGCGATTACGAAAAGCGCTGGCGTTGCCGCCGTGCTTGCTTTGTCCGTCCTTGCCGCGGCCGGAAGCGCTGCCGCGCAAGGCGCCGTCAACTTCAAGCCCAAGGAGGGCGTAAGCCTGCATTTGGGTGCCAAGCACGCCGTCGGCTACTTCCTGACCGAAAACGGCGGCTGCCAGCTTACGCTGGTTGTGGGCGATGAAATCAAGGGTGATGAGCTGCCCGCAACCGCCTCTGCGCGTTTCCGCGCCGCCGTCGAAGCCGGCAAGACCGCTCGCTTCGACACCGGCTCGGGCACCGAGCTGCAGTTCACCTGCACGCCTGGCGCGGTCGCTATGACGGTCGAGCCGCTGAACCAGGTCGCCTACACGCCGGTGCAGAAGTAAGCGCGGCGCCGCTTGCAACAAAAACGCGTGCCGGGCCTTCCAAGGCCCGGCACTTTTTTGTTGGGGGGAACGGAGTCTAGGCCGCCTCAAGCACGCTTAAGAGCGCGCTTTCGATCATGCGCCGCCCATCGGCACCGCCGAGCGCAAGCTCGAACAGCCGCTCCGGGTGCGGCATCAAGCCGACGACGCGGCCCGTCTCATTGCAGATGCCGGCGATGTTACGCTGGGCGCCGTTGGGATTGGCCTCGGCCGTCGCCTCGCCCGCCTCGTTGCAATAGCGGAAGACCACGCGGCCTTCGCCCTCGAGCGCATCGAGCGTGGCGTCGTCGGCAAAATAGTTGCCCTCGGCGTGCGCGATCGGCAGGCGAATGACTTGGTCCTTGCGGTAGCACTTGGTGAAGAACGTCTTGTCGTTGTCCACCCTGAGCCAAACGTCGCGGCAAATGAACTTGAGCGACGCGTTGCGCATGAGCACGCCGGGCAAGAGCCCCGATTCACACAGGATCTGGAAGCCATTGCAGATGCCGAGCACGGGCGTGCCGGCCTTCGCCTTCGCGATGACGTCGCGCATGATGGGCGAGTGTGCGGCCATAGCTCCGCAGCGGAGATAATCGCCGTAGGAAAATCCGCCGGGCAGCACGATGAGGTCGGATGCCGGCACCGAAGCATCGCCGTGCCAAACCATCTGGACGGGGAAGCCGGTCACGCTCTCGAGCGCGACCTTGATGTCGCGATCGCAATTGGATCCAGGAAAGACGATGACGGAAGCGCGCAGCATGGGCTCGGTCGGGTGCTTCAGGTCGACTCGACGAGATCAAGCATAGCTAGGGCGTGATCTCGTAGGAATAGTTCTCGATCACGGTGTTGGCGAGCAGGTCCTTGCACATGCGCTCCACCGTTTCGCGCGCGCTCGCCTCGCTCGTCGCGCCGAGCTTTACCTCGATGTATTTGCCCTGCCGCACGTCCTCCACGCCGGGGATGCCGAGTGCGGTCAAGGCGTGCTCGATTGCCTTGCCCTGCGGGTCAAGCACACCGGGCTTCAGCGTGATTCTGATGCGGGCTTTCATGGGGCCTCGGGGGCAATCGGAATGAGCAACCGGCAGCAGTAGTTGCTTCCAACTCTACTGCCTGTTGCCCACTGCCTAGTGCCTAGTCAATTCGGTTTGCTGTTGGCGCCCGGGTTCGAGGCGACCAGCACCGGCCCCGTGCCCTTTGCAGGGCGGTTGCCGGTGAACACGCCGAGGCGGCGCGCCACCTCTTGATAGGCTTCGAGCAGACCGCCCATGTCGCGGCGGAAGCGGTCCTTGTCGAGCTTGTCCGAGGTAGCGATGTCCCACAGCCGGCAGCAGTCGGGGCTGATCTCGTCCGCGAGCACGATGCGCATTTGCTCGTTCTCCCACAGGCGCCCGAACTCGACCTTGAAGTCGACGAGGCGGATGCCAATGCCGAGGAACAGGCCGACGAGGAAGTCGTTGATGCGCAGCGCGAGCTGCATGACCTCGTCGATCTCCTGCGGCGTCGCCCACCCGAACGCGGTGATGTGCTCCTCGGAGACCATGGGATCGCCGAGCGCATCGTCCTTGTAGTAGAACTCGATGATGGAGCGGGGGAGCTGCATGCCCTCCTCGAGTCCGAGCCTTGTTGCGAGCGAGCCTGCCGCCACGTTGCGGATGACGACCTCAAGCGGGATGATCTCGACCTCGCGGATGAGCTGCTCGCGCATGTTGAGGCGCTTCATGAAGTGCGTCGGCACGCCGATCTCGCCGAGACGCTGGAAGATGTATTCGGAGATGCGGTTGTTGAGCACGCCCTTGCCCTCGATGAGCGCGTGCTTCTTGGCATTGAACGCGGTCGCATCGTCCTTGAAATGCTGAATGAGCGTGCCCGGCTCGGGGCCCTCGTAGAGCACCTTCGCCTTGCCCTCGTAGATGCGGCGACGCTTGTTCATTGAGCCTTTGTCCTTTGCCTTGAAACTGCTCGCTTGCGAGGGGAGAGACGACGCGGGAGACAGGAACCAAGCCGCTGAAATTACGACGTGTTCCTGCCTGATGATGGCGCCGTGGGGGGTCGCCTCGCGTGGTCGGACACCCGAGGCGGACACTAGCTGAAGCGCACCTTGGAAACAATCTTAAGGATCGGGCAGGTCGCAAGTGTCGCTCAGGGCCCAGGGGACATCATTGATCGGGGGCTTTGCACCGGCTATGGCTGGCCCGAAGCCTAAATTTCGCGCCCGTAGATGCAACCTTAACGACCGCTTCCCCGGGCCCTCAGGCATACCCTCAAGGGGAGATCTTAGATGACCACTTTCGATGATCGCGAGCAGGCGTTTGAGAAGAAATTCGCGCTCGATCAGGATCTTAAGTTCCGTGCCGAGGCCCGCCGGAACAAGCTGATCGCCGAGTGGGCGGCGGCCAAGCTGGGAATCAGCGGTGCGGGCCTGCAGGACTACGTGCGCGCCGTGCTCAAGGCGGAGATCGAGGAGAAGGGCGACGAGGACGTTTTCCGCAAGCTTCGCAAGGACTTCGACGCGGCAGGCGTCAAGGTTCCCGATATCGAGATCCGCCGCATGATGGGCGAGCTGCTCGCCAAAGCGGTCGGCGACATCGAGGCCGAGGCTAAGAAGGCCTAGCCGAGCTGCTTTAGGAAAGCGCCGAAGCGAAGCACGCCATCGGGCCACGGTCCATAGCCCGATGCGGCGTTGATGTGCCCGGCCGGCCCGATATCGACGAGCCCGGCGCCCCAAGCGGCCGCAAACTCCTGCGCGCGCTCGAGGGTGCAGAATGGGTCGCTTGCGGAGGCGAGCAGCAGCGAAGGGAAGGTGAGCCGCCGCATCGGCACAGGGCTAAACCCAAAGCCATCCGCAGGCCAGGTTTCATTGATCTCGGCCGGAAAGCGCTGCGGATTATCGAGATCCGGGGGTGCCACGAGAAAAGCGCCGGAGACGGCGCCCTGGGGGAGCTTCTCGGCGGCATATGCGACGGCATGCACGCCGAGACTATGCGCGACGAGCACCGCCGGCCGCGCGCTGGCGGCCACCGCCCGGATGACGCTACCGACCCAGAGGTCCTTGTCAGGCCTGTCCCAATCGTCCTGCTCGACGCGGCGCGCAGTGCGCAGGTTGCGCTCCCAACGCGACTGCCAGTGATCAGGAGCCGAGCCGTTCAAGCCCGGCACCATGAGGATGTCGGCGTCCAACGTTCGCATCACACCTGACCGGAAAAACGGAGCGGAATCATCTGCATCCATAGGAGGCAAGGGCGACTCACTTTAACTTGCGCCTCCGGAGGGCAAAGACGGGGACGGCGATTATGACCAGGGAGGGGATTATCCCCAGTTCATTGCGGCTGGCGGCGGCGGGGGTGGCGCTTGTCCTCGCTCCGGCCTATGCCGCGGCCGACGGCATTCCCGGCGTGGTGATGACGGACTCCCGCTACCTCACCGATTGGAGCGGCGTCTATATCGGCGGCAAGCTCGGCGGCGCCTTCAGTAGTCTCAGCTGGCAGCAGGACCTCAACGCTTTTACGAACGGCGCCACGATCGATCCACACACTCCCGTCGAGTTCTCCCCCAACGGCGTTGCCGGCGGCATCATCGGCGGCGCTAACCTGCAGCTCGGGCAGTGGATCTTCGGCGGCGAGGTGTCGTTCTCGGGCACCAACCTGTCGCAGTCGGTGCAGAGCCCGTTCTTTCCCGCCACCGATACGTTCTCGACCAACCTCGATTGGCTCCTCACCGTCGAGGGGCGCATCGGCTACTCTTGGGACCGCGTGATGGTGTTCGGCAAGGGCGGCTGGGCCGGCTCGAATGCGACTTTGAAGGTCGCCAGCACCCGTCTCGGCACGGCCTCGTTCAGCGAGTTCGTCGATGGCTGGACGATCGGCGGCGGCGTGGAATACGCCGCCTGGAACAGCGTCATCATCGGGCTCGAGTACGACTACGTGAGCCTCAGCCTCAACAGCGGAGGATCCTGCCCGCTGTGCGACGCGGGCATCACCATCGACAGCAGTCCCGCAGTGGTCACCGGCACCGCCACGATCTCGGCCGTGATGCTGCGCGCGAGCTACCTGTTCGCGCCCGAGGACTGAGCCTCTCGCACTCCCTGCGCAAGCGGCCCGTTGCCCCAGTCGCGCGACAGCGTCGCCGTGACGAGCGTGACCACGAGCAGAGGCTGACCTGATAGGATCACCGGCACGCCAAGATACGTGGGCAGGGCTTCGCAGCCGAGCGCGGCCACAGCAAGCACGGCCGCCATGGTCAGCGAGGGGAGCCCTGGCCCTTCGACATCCGCGAGACGGCAGGAGCGCGCGTAGAGGGCGAGGTAGAGCCAGAGCAAGAGAGCAAGCGTCACGAGGCGCACGGGATGGCCCTGCTCGAGCCAATCCGTAGAGTCTCCGGACAATGTCAGGTGCGCGAGGGCGCTCACCGGGAGCAGGAGAAAGGGAAGCGTCGAGTACGCGAGCACCGTCGACCACGCGCACGCCCGTGCCCGTTCGGGGGTGCCCGTGCCAGCCAATAGAAGCGCTACGACGGCCGCGACCGCCGCGACGACGAAGGCGAGGCCTATCAGCGCGCTCACAGGGGACACGACGCCCTGCCTCTGAAACTCGACCAGCGTTGCGACCGTGGGCAGGAGCCCGGCGAGGGTCGGCGCGATGACGATGAGCCACAGGCCGCTGCCAAGCCCCCGGCTGCTGATCTGCCGCGCGAGCCACCCGACGAGCAGGGTTCCGGCAACGAGGGTGAAGGTGGTGGAGAGGCGGAACGACGGGCCTGGCTCGGTGACGACGCCGATTGCCTCCTCAAGGGCGGTCACGATGCCGTTCGACTGTACCACGGCCGAGATGAGCGCAACGATCAGCGCGATGCGCGCGAGCTTGGCGGCGTTGCGCGCCTCTGCGCGCTCCCAACGGCGCAGCCTCGGCGCCAGCATCTTGGCGAGCTCGAAAAGGATGAGGATGCCGAAAAGCGGGTAGATGTCGAGCGCGAGGATCGCGACGCGTGCGGCATCCACGTTGCCGGCTTGCAGGAGCTGGGCGGTTGCCTTGGGCTCGAGCCCGGGGATGGGGATAAGCTGGCCCAGGCGATAGACGATGAGCGCCACAAGCGTAGGCAGCAGCGCATCCACGAAATCGGGTCGTCGTGCTCCGCCGTTCATTGTCATCCCCCGCTGTATTCGCATCGCCGCCCCTGCCGATGCTTGGTCCGCTTTGTCGGTCGGGCCCCTGATAGTATTTTGCCATGAATGTTATCGCAGCAATTCTTGCCGGGAATTTTCCTGGGCGCCCTTTTCGCGATTCGTGCAGCGGCGCTAGCCTATGACTGCGCGGAGAAGCGCTGTGCGGAAATGTCGACCTGCGCGGAGGCGCACTACAAGTTCACGGTGTGCGGGCAGAGCAAACGCGACGGCGACAATGATGGCATCCCGTGCGAGAATGTCTGCGGCGACACGATGGAGACGTACCGGGCCCGCCTCAAGGCGGAGGGCATCGAGTTGGGGGCGCCGGCCACAGCGGAGCCGAAGGCGATCGAGCACGGCATTGCGCCGGGCGCGAAACAGTCGGCGCCATCACCTCCGTCCACGTCATTTCACCTGCGCTGGGAAGCGCCGCTGCGCCGAAATGGTATCGTGCGAGGAGGCACGTTTCTATCTGACGGCGTGCGGGGTGTCCTCGCTCGATCGCGATCACGACGGCGTGCCGTGCGAGGCGCTGTGCGGGGCCCGCTAGCCCTTACCAAAAACGCGCTTAAAGATCGTGTCGACGTGCTTCAAGTGGTAGCCCAAGTCGAACATGGCCTCGAGCTCGGCGGGCTTCAGCTTGGCTGTGACCTGCGGATCGGCCTTGAGCTCGGAAAGAAAATCCTTGCCCTCGCGCCACGTCTTCATCGCGTTGCGCTGAACGAGCGCGTAGGCCTCCTCGCGCGAGACGCCCGCTTGCGTCAGCGCCAGCAGCACGCGCTGGGAATTGTGCAAGCCGCCGAGCCGATCGAGGTTCTTCAGCATCGCCTGCGGATAGACGACGAGCTTCTCGACGATGCCGGCGAGGCGGGCGAGCGCGAAGTCGAGCGTGACCGTCGCATCAGGTCCGATCATGCGCTCGACGGATGAGTGCGAGATGTCCCGCTCGTGCCAGAGCGCCACGTCCTCGAGCGCCGGCGTGGCGTAGGAGCGCACGAGGCGGGCAAGCCCGGTGACGTTCTCGCTCAGCACGGGATTGCGCTTGTGCGGCATGGCGGAGGAGCCCTTCTGCCCCTCGGAGAAGAACTCTTCCGCCTCCAGCACCTCGGTGCGCTGCAGGTGGCGGATCTCGGTCGCAAGCCGTTCCGCCGAGGAGGCAATGACGGCAAGCATAGCGAAATAGGCCGCGTGGCGGTCGCGCGGGATCACCTGCGTCGAGACCGGCTCGACGGCGAGCCCCATTTTCTCGGCCACATAGGCTTCGACGCGGGGGTCGACGTTGGCGAAGGTGCCGACCGCTCCCGAGAGCGCACAGGTCGCGATCTCTTTGCGTGCCGCGATCATGCGCTCGCGTGCGCGGGCGAACTCGGCGTACGCATAGGCGAGCTTCAGCCCGAAGGTCGTCGGCTCGGCGTGGATGCCATGACTGCGGCCGATGGTCGGCGTCGTCTTGTGCTCAAATGCTCGCTTCTTTAGCGCGGTGAGCAGGCGCTCGAGGTCGGCGATGAGGATGTTGGCTGCGCGCGTCAACTGCACGCTGAAGCAGGTGTCGAGAATGTCGGAGGAGGTGAGCCCTTGATGCAGAAAGCGCGCCTCGGGGCCAACGATCTCCGCGACGTGCGTCAGGAAGGCGATGACGTCGTGCTTGGTCTCCTGATCGATGGCGTCGATGCGGGCCACGTCGAAGGTGGCCGTGCTGCCCTTGTCCCAGATGGCCTTGGCGGCGGCCTCCGGGATCGTGCCGATCTTCGCCATGGCAGCGGCGGCGTGGGCCTCGATCTCGAACCAGATGCGGAAGCGGGTCTCTGGGGCCCAGAGCGCCGCCATCTCGGGGCGGCTGTAGCGCGGAATCATCGAGGCCTCGTCGCGTTAGAGCGGAGGCCTAGCAGAGGGGTTGATGGCCATCAATTGGGGGCGCTCAATTGACAGCTAAATTGCTGCTGCGAAACTTGAGGCAAGGAGGAAAGAGCGGCTTACGAGGCGGATATACATCGTAAATCCGCGTGTTGTTGAAGCAGAGGTTGGCGTGGCGGTGCTGCAACGCACACAAATAGCCTTCGCGCCGCAGCAATATAATCCACATGGGGGCCTAGATCAGGCCACAATTGGCTGGTTGATGCCCCGCCCTTGCCAACGCCATGACTGTGGACACATTGTCACGGCTGCGGTGAATTCGAAGAAGAAGTCTTGAATGTTTACTTGGGAAACGAAAAGTTACTTAGGCGTAGCCATTGGAGTCTTATAACCGATGGCCTGGCCGCGCGGGCGGCGAGAGGGACAACACGAGGAAACAAGAGGGCCGACGCAAGTTATGCCGAACCAGATGCAAGGTGAGATTGCTGCACTCAACAACGAGCTCGAACAATCGGATGACCCCCGAGAGGGCTACGCCAAGGTGCAGGCCAAGATACGGAAATTTCGTCAAGCGGGACTGAAGGTGCCGGACGACCTGGTGCTGATCGAGAAGCGGCTGATGCACGAGTGCATGGCGGCTTCACAGGGCCGCGACTGAAAACGCGGCCTCTAAGGCCGTCCTATCTTCCCGGTAGACCGATTTTTTGAGCGGCCGCGATTCCTTGCGCCGGCCGCTCCGCGGTGCGTCTAGCGCCTCGGGCGCCAAGCGCCGTCCGTCCACCAGACGATGTCATAGGCCGGCACCTCCGCGTTGCCTTTCTCGTCGAAGGTCAAACGCCCCAAAACCGTGGTGAAGCCGCTGCCCTGCAGAGCCTTGGCCACAGCGTCCCCTGCGGTCGATTGCGCCTGTTGAACGGCGCCGCGCCACGCCTCCATCGCAGCATAGGCGAGGACGAACGCCCCCGTTGCCTCCTGGCGGGGGAACGCTGAGCGCAGCGTATCGGGTGAGAGCGTCCGCATCGGGTCATAGGGGATCAGCGTGCCGGCCCCCTCGGCGTCCTCGCCCGCCGTTTGTGCGAACTGCTCGCTAGCGATCGTGTCGCTGCCAAACAGCGTCGCTTTCAAACCGGCGCCCCGCATCTGGCGCAGCAGGAGCCCGGCTTCGATCGGGTACCCCGCGAAGTAGACCACCTCAATCTTTGCCGCCGCCATCTTGGCGATGAGCGGGCCATACTCCTTTTGCCCGCTCGCAATCGTTCCGGTTGCCACGTCCGCACGGCCTGCCGCCTTCAACGCCGAGGACGCTTCCTCCGCCAACTGCTTCGAATAGACACTGCCGCCATAGACGATCGCCAGCGGCTTGCCGGCGAACTCCCGCGCGAGATAGATGCCGGCGATGGTTCCCTGGTGGCCGTCGCGCCCCGCAAGGCGGAACACGGTGGGGCCGATGCGGGGCTCCGTCAGCGCCGGATGGCGCGTCGCCGCGGCGATGAACGGGATGCCGGCCTGCGCATAGATGCGGGCCGCCGCCATCGCGGCGCTGCCGCACGGATGCCCGATCACGACCGCCACGTGGCGGTCGACGAGCGAGCGGGCGGCATCCTCGGCCTGCTTTGCCGCGCAGCCGTCATCGGCTTCGACGATGGCGATATGCTCGCCCACGACGCCGCCGTCGGCATTGAAGCGTTCGGCCGCGAGCCTCACCGCGCGCGCGATCTCGGCGCCCGTGTCCGCTTGAGTCCCCCGCGCCGGCACGGCCAAGCCGACGAGGGCGTCCGCCAGCGCCGGAGACCCGGTCCCGGCCGCGATAAAGCACACCAATAGAAGGGCACGCAGCCTGGCCATGCGGGCTTCCGACGGCGCTTAGGGATCAGCCGTTCTGCTCGTAGGTGATGTGACCGTCGGGCTGCTTCTTCCACGTGTACATCACGTAGGGCAGATTGGTCAGGTCGCCTTTCTTGTCGAAGGCCATATCGCCGGCGATGGTGTGGAAGACCACGCCCGAGTGCATGTAGTCGGCGACGGCCTTGGGATCGGTCGAGTTGGCGCCCTCGATCGCCTGCTTCAGGACCTGCACGGTGGCGTAGCTGTAGAGTGTGTAGGCCTCCGGCTTGTAGTTCTTGGCGAGGAACTTATCGACGATGGGCTTGGCATCGGGCCGCTTTTGCGGATCGGGCGCATAGGTCATCAGCACGCCTTCCGCGCCCGGCCCCGCGATCGCCGCAAATTCGTCGCTGGCGATGCCGTCGCCCGACATGAACACCGCATTCAGGCCCTGCTCGCGCATTTGACGGAGGATGAGGCCGCCCGCGGTGTGCACGCCGCCCCAGTAGAAAAGATCGGCGCCGGCGTTCTTCGCCTTTGACACGAGGGCGGAGAAATCCTTCTCGCCCGCGCCCACGCCCTCGAACAGCACCTCATTGATGCCGTGAGCGTTTAGCGCCTTCTTGGTCTCGTCCGCGAGGCCCTTGCCGTAGGGCGTCTTGTCGTGCGCGATGGCGATCTTCTTGCCCTTGAAGTGCTCGGCAATGTAGGCGCCGGCGATGCCTCCCTGCTGGTCATCGCGGCCGCAGGTGCGGAAGATGGTGGCGAGTCCGCGATCCGTGACCATGGGATTGGTCGAGCCCGGCGTGACCATGAGGATGCCGTTCTCGGCGTAGACTTCGGACGCGGGGATGGTGACGCCGGAGTTGAAGTGGCCGACCACGAAGTGCACGCCCTCGCCGACGAGATTGTTGGCAACGGACACGCCCTGACGCGGTTCTCCCGCATCGTCTCCGGGCACGAGCTCGACCTGCTGCCCCTTGATGCCGCCCGCGGCGTTGATGTCGGCAACGGCCTGCTCGACGCCGTTCCTGATCTGGAGGCCGAAGGCGGCGTCCGATCCGGTCGTCGGGCTGGCCACGCCAATTTTGAGTTTCGGCGCCCCGTTGTCGCCGCATCCGGCGAGAGTGAGCACTGCCGCGAAAGCGATCGACACCCATGACGCTCGTTTCATACGAATCCCTCGCGCTTGATCGACGGCGTCTCGTCCGTCCGGACCTTCCTAATGCGCTGAAATCCGCTTCTTGCGCAAGTAAGCGTTAGCCAATCTTGGCGCGCCACCAAAGCGGGCCGCGCCTCTCGTAGGCCCAGGGGTACTGCTCCACCATCTGGCGGGTGCGCGTGAGGCGGTAGCCGAGTGCGGCGGCGAGCAGCACGACGGCGTAGTCGACGAGAAAATTCTGCAGCGACAACAGCGGCTCGGCGAATAGCGCGTAGTGGAGGAAGCGCACCGCGCATGCGAGCCCGAATGCGGCGAGGAAGATCTGCCACCGCGGCCTCCAGGTGGAGGCGATGGAGGCCCCCGTCGCGCGCCCGGCTGCGCCACCGGCGAGCATGGTCAGCAGCAGGAAGACCCAAAGGCCGTTGGCGCCGGTTTCGTAGAAGGTCATGGGCTCATCCCCTAATGGCGGCCGCCTTCGAGATAGGCCGAGCGCACCTCCGGGCTCGCCAACAGCTCCTGTCCGGTCCCCGCGAGGGTGATCGCCCCGTTGACCATCACGTAGGCGCGGTGCGCAAGCCGCAACGCGTGGAAGGCGTTCTGCTCGACGAGGAACACGGTGAGGCCTTCACGCGCGTTGAGGTCGGCGATGACCTGGAAGATCTGCTTGACGACGAGGGGGGCGAGCCCGAGCGAGGGCTCATCCAGCAGCAGAAGCTTGGGGCGGCTCATGAGCGCGCGCGCAATCGCCAGCATCTGCTGCTCGCCGCCCGACAGCGTGCCCCCGCGTTGCGAGAGCCGCTCCTTGAGGCGCGGGAAGATGGCGGCGACGTGCTCGAGCTCGCGCTCGAAATCGGAATGTCCGGCGAATTCGGCGCCGAGGCGCAAGTTCTCCGCCACCGTCATGCGCGAGAAGATACGCCGTCCCTCGGGTGACTGGGCGATGCCGAGGCGCGCGATTTGGTGCGTGGGCAGCTCGGTGATGTCGCGCCCCTCGAAAACGATGCGGCCGGCGCGCGCGCGGGGATTGCCGAAGATCGTCATCATGAGGGTGGACTTGCCCGCGCCGTTGGCGCCGATGAGCGTCACGATCTCGCCCTTTGCCACGGAGAGATCGATGTCGTGCAGCACGGCGATGTTGCCGTGGCAGGCGGTCACGCGTTCCAAGGCGAGCAGTGGTTCGGTCATAGTCCGACCTCCGCTTCGGCGCGTCTCACCTCATTGTCCTCGACGCCGAGGTAGGCGGCGATGACCTTGGGATCGTTCCTCACGCTGTCGGGAGTTCCGTCGGAGATCTTCAATCCGTATTCGATCACGATGACGTGGTCGGAGATCTCCATAACCACCGACATGTCGTGCTCGATCAGCAGGATCGAGGTCGCGTGCTCGTCGCGAATCGAGCGCAGGAGGCCGTTGAGCGCGGCAGTCTCTCTCGGGTTGAGGCCGGCAGCCGGCTCGTCGAGGCACAACAGCACGGGGTTGGTGCACATGGCGCGCGCGATCTCGAGCCTGCGCTGGTCGCCGTAGGGGAGCGCGCCCGCGGCGTCGTCGGCGCGCGACAAGAGCCCGATGCGGTCGAGCCATGAGGTCGCGCGTGCCACCGCTGCCTGCTCGGCCTCCCGGTAGCTTGCTGCGCCGATGAGACCTCGAAGCGACCAGCCCGAGGCCCGCATCAACGGATTGTGCTGGGCGACGATCAAGTTCTCCAAGACCGTCATGCCCGGAAACAAGCGGATGTTCTGGAAGGTGCGGGCCACGTGCGCCTTCTGGGTGATCTCAAAATCGGGCATGCGCTCGAGGAGGAAGAGGCCGTCGGCGTCGGGGGTGTCCTCGCGCAGGAGGTAGCGGCCGCTCGAGGCGGTCAAGGCGGCAACCGCATCCGCGTCGACGGCGCCATCGGTCGACAGCGCCATCAGCCCGCTCGTCGGCTTATAGAAGCCGGTGATGCAGTTGAAGACGGTGGTCTTCCCGGCGCCGTTGGGTCCGATGAGGGCGGTGATGTCACCGCGGCCGACGGAGAACGACAGATCGCGCACGGCGATGAGGCCGCCGAAACGCATGGTCAGCCCCTCCACGATCAGCAGCGGGTCGCTGAGCCAGCGCATCAGCCGTGCCCCTCCTTCACGTGCACGCCGGCGATCGACTTGCCCTCGTTGAGCACGATCGAGGGATCGCGCGAGGCGATGAGCCCGCGCGGACGCCATATCATCACGATCACCATGGCGAGGCCGAAGATCAGCATCCGGTACTGGCCCGGGTCGAAGTCCTCCCCGAAGATCGCCTTCATCCAGTCGAGCTCGCGCAGGAGCTCGATGCCGCCGATCACCACCACGGCGGCGACGGCGACGCCGACGAGCGAGCCCATCCCTCCGAGCACAACGATGGCGAGGATGGTCGCCGACTCGAGAAACTCGAACGATTTGGGATTGACGAAGCCCTGCCGCGCCCCGAAGAACGCGCCGGCCAGTCCTCCGAACAGAGCACCCATCGCGAAGGCGGTGAGCTTGGTGTTGACGGTGTTCACACCCAGCGAGCGGCAGGCGATCTCGTCCTCGCGCAGCGCCTCCCAGGCACGCCCGACAGGAAGGCGGCGCATGCGCTGCGTCACGAAGGCGACGATGAGCGCCAGCGCCAGGATGACGTAATAGAGAAAGATCGAGCGATGGACCGTCGGATTGCCGGGCAATCCGAGCAGGCTCGAGAACGTCGTCCCGCCGGTCGCGCTGGTGAAGGGTAGGCCGAAGAAGGTGATACGCGGGGTCTGGATGCCGAACGAGCCGTTGGTCAGCGCCACCCAGTTGATGAGCACCAGCCTGATGATCTCACCAAAGGCGAGCGTGACGATGGCGAGATAGTCGCCGCGCAGGCGCAGGACCGGAAAGCCCAGGATAACGCCCCACAGCGCCGCCAGCAGGCCGGCGACGGGCAAGCAGATCCAAAACGCCCACGGCCCCAGCACCGGCACGGTCGCCGGGATCACATAGGCGGCGATGATGGCGTAGGTGTAGGCGCCGACCGCGTAGAAGGCGACGTAGCCGAGGTCCAATAGGCCCGCGAGCCCGACGACGATGTTGAGCCCCCAGGCGAGCATAACGTAGATCAGGATCTGCACGCCGAAATTGTCGACCCACTTGACCGCGCCCGATGGGCCGGCGAGGGCGAGCGACAGGAACGGGAACAGGAACAGCGCCGCGAGGCCCACCCAGGGAAACCAGCGCGCGCCGTGGTGCTTAAGGTCGAGGCGCGGGAAGCGTAGGGGACGCGGGCGGCGGACGTGGGGAACGAGCAGCCACAGGAATCTCGCCGCGAAGACCGCGAGCACCAGCGCAAGCGTGAGCCAGGGCCGCGCGTGGAGGACGATGCGGTTCGAGAGGTCCTGGTCGGTGCGCAGCAGAACGATGGGGAAGCAGAGGCCGAACGCGACGAGGGCCCAGCGAGCGGCGTCCCTTGCCGCCTCGCGCATCGAAACTGTTCGGGGCGGCAGCTCGCCCTGGCCGCCCGCGCTCATGCGTTAGACCTTCTCGACGTCGGGCCGCCCTAGAATGCCGGAGGGCATGAAGATCAGGGTGATGGCGAGAATGGAGAAGGCGGCGACGTCCTTGTAGTCGATGGAGAAGTAGGCCGACCACAGCGTCTCGATGAGCCCGATGAGGATGCCGCCGAGCACGGCGCCGGGCAGCGAGCCGATGCCGCCGAGCACCGCGGCGGTGAAGGCCTTGACGCCGGGCGTGAAGCCGTCGGCGAAGTTCACCACCCCGTAGTAGACCATGAACATGAGGCCGGCGACGGCGGCCAAGGCCCCCCCGATGACGAAGGTCATCGACACGGTCTGATTGACGTCGACGCCGAGGAGGGCCGCCATGCGGCGGTCCTGCTCGCAGGCGCGCTGCGCACGCCCGAGCCGCGTCTTCTTCACCACGAGCCAGAAGGCGACGAGCAGCAACGCCGTCACCGCCACGATCAGCACCTGCTTCTCCGACAGGGTGACCGAGCCTCCGCCGACGGGGAGCGAGATGACGTTGTTCAGCATCTGCGGCACCGGCTTGTTGCGCGGCCCCTGCACGACCTGCACGAAGTTCGACAGAAATACCGACATGCCGATAGCGGAGATGAGGGGGGCCAATCGGAAGGAGCCGGCGAGCGGCCGGTAGGCCGCGCGCTCGATCACCCAGCTCCACAGTGCCGTCAGCGCCATGCCGAGGACGAGCACGAGCAGAAGCGCGATCCCGAGCGCGGTGATGCCGAGCACTGCCGTCAGCAGCAAATAGAGGATCAAGGCGATGAAGGCCGACACCATGAACACGTCGCCGTGGGCGAAGTTCACCATGCCGATGATGCCGAACACCATCGTGTAGCCGATGGCGATGAGACCGTAGATCGAGCCGAGCGTCAGACCGTTGATGAGCTGCTGGACGAAGTATTCCATCTTCCCCCGGCCTTTCGGCAAATGCGCCCCGCGATCACAGCATCAGGTGGGAGCCGTCGCAGAAGGGCTCGTCGTCGGTGTGCTTGCATCCGCAGATGTTGAACGTGCCCGTGTGGTCGGCTACGAAGCGCAAGGGTTCGATGCCGGTGCCGTTATGGGACCCGTCGCAGAAGGGCTGCCTCTGCGAGCGCCCGCAGCGGCAGTAGAAGTAGGGCTTTCCTTCGGTGAGCTCGACCTGGTAGGGCCCCTTCTGAGCGACGACCGCCTCCTCTGCCATGTATACCTCCTAGAGGCGCGCCCCGCCGCCGAACGGGATAGCGCCGTCAATATTCATGGCTACCGGCTTACAGCACGGCCGACAAGCCCGTGTTGTCCAGGCTCAAGAACTGGTGGGTAGCTCCGTCGCAGCCGCCTGCGTGTTTTGCAGGTCACACCTTGGCGTAAAGCGCTGCGCCGGGCCTTTCCGCTGCGCTTAGCGGCTTGCATATAATCCTGACGCAAATAGTAAAGAATACGCATCGTCGTGTTGTGGCGTGGTGTGCGTGATGGGGTTGCGTAGGTCCGGTCCCGCTCGTCCTCTCGATGGGGCGGGGCAGAAGCAGAGTGCGGGCGCGCTCGTCCCGCCGCGTTCGCTCCTCATCTCAATCCTAGTTGCAATTGCGGTCCTTCCGACCGGCGCTCGGGCCGTCGACAAGCCGATGACGGTCGAGGACGCGGCGGTGCTAGGTGTCCGCACGGTCCTCAACTACTGAGGGCGCCGACGGGGCAGCCGTGGCTTGCCTGGCGCAATTGCGCTACCTGATGGGCCATGAGCGGCGAGCGACCAATCCTCATTGCGGGCCCGACGGCCGGCGGCAAGTCGGCCCTTGCGGCGCGGCTCGCGCGCGAGCTCGGCGGCATCGTGATCAACGCCGACTCCATGCAGGTCTATCGCGACCTGCGGATTCTCTCCGCGCGCCCGACTCCCGAGGATGAGGCGCGCCTTCCCCACGCGCTTTACGGCTTCGTCAGCGGCAGCAACGCCTATTCGGCCGGGCGCTATGCAGTCGATGCCGCGCGCGCCATTGCAGATGCGCGCGCCAAGGGGCTGCGCCCGATCCTCGTGGGCGGCACCGGGCTCTATTTCAAGGCGCTGCTCGACGGCCTCTCCCCGATGCCATCGGTCCCCGAGGACGTGCGCGCCTATTGGCGCGGAGAAGCGGCGGCCGCGGGCCCCGGGGAGCTGCATGGCAAGCTCAGTGCGTGCGACCCGGTCATGGCGGAGCGGCTGGCGCCGGGCGACACACAGCGCATCGTGCGTGCCCTCGAGGTGCTGGATGCTTCTGGGATCTCGTTGCTCGAGTGGCAGCAAGTTCCGCGCGAGCCCGTGCTTGAGGCGGCGGAGACGGTGCGGCTCGTCGTATCGCCGGCCCGTGAGGAGCTCTACCGGCGCATCGATCAGCGATTTGAGGCGATGGCGAGCAGCGGCGCGGTGGAGGAGGTGGCTCGGCTCGCCGAGCTCGATCTCGGTCCGGCGCTCCCGCTCATGCGCGCGCTGGGCGTGCGTCCCCTGCTTCGATACGTCCGCGGCGAAATCGAGAAAGACGACGCGATCGCCGCGGGACAGGCGGAGACCCGACAATACGCCAAGCGGCAGCTCACCTGGGCGCGCGGCAATATGATTACGTGGAAATGGCTTACGGAGAAAGAAACGAAAATAGATGAGGCCAATTTTATCAATTTTATTGATCGTTAGCATTGACCGGGCACCCTTGTCAGCCCTAGCTTGCCCGCAATCGATCTGCGCCGCCGGCCGCGGGCTTGAAGGGAGCCTCTCCTCTCCCTTCGCCGCTTGGGCGGTTTTCTCGTTCTGGAGTGGGGCGATGGCACGCACGATGACGGGCGCCGAGATGGTGATTGCGGCGCTCATCGACCAAGGTGTCGAGCACATTTTCGGCTATCCGGGCGGCGCGGTGCTGCCGATCTACGACGAGCTGTTCCAGCAGGACAAGATCAAGCACATCCTCGTGCGCCAAGAGGGCGGGGCGGTGCATGCCGCCGAGGGCTATGCGCGCTCTACCGGCAAGGTGGGCGTCGTGCTCGTGACCTCGGGTCCCGGCGCGACCAATTCCGTCACCGGCCTCACCGACGCCCTGATGGATTCCGTTCCCGTCGTCTGCATCACCGGCCAGGTGCCGACGCACTTGATCGGCAACGACGCCTTTCAGGAATGCGACACCGTCGGCATCACGCGCCCCTGCACCAAGCACAATTGGCTCGTGAAGAACATCAACGACCTCTCCCGCGTCCTGCACGAGGCGTTCTACATTGCCAAGGCGGGGCGCCCTGGGCCCGTCGTCGTCGACATCCCGAAGGACATCCAGTTCGCGACCGGCAACTACGTCGGGCCGTCCAACATCGCGCACAAGACCTACAAGCCGCGCATCAAGCCCGATCAGGCGGTGGTGCGCGATGCGGTCGACCTCATGATCAAGGCCAAGAAGCCCCTGTTCTATACGGGCGGCGGCGTGATCAATTCCGGCGCCAAGGCGAGCCAACTGTTGCGCGAGATGGTGCGGCTGTCGGGCTTTCCCATCACCTCGACGCTGATGGGGCTCGGCGCCTACCCGGCCTCCGACAAGCAGTGGCTCGGCATGCTCGGCATGCACGGCACCTACGAGGCTAACATGGCGATGCACGATTGCGACGTGATGATCGCGATCGGCGCGCGTTTCGACGACCGCATTACCGGGCGCATCGACGCCTTCTCGCCGGGCTCACAGAAGATCCACGTCGACATCGACCCGTCCTCGATCAACAAGAACGTGCGCGTGGACATTCCGGTGCTCGGCGACGTCGCCTACGTGCTGGAGGACATGCTGCGCATCTGGAAGTCGAAGACGCCGCAGCTCGACAAGGCCGCGCACAAAGCGTGGTGGAAGCAGATCGATCAGTGGCGCGCCCGGAATTCGCTGTCCTACAAGAAGTCGCGTGACATCATCATGCCGCAGTACGCGGTCGAGCGTCTCTACGAGCTGACCAAGGACCGCGACGTCTACATCACCACCGAGGTGGGCCAGCACCAGATGTGGGCGGCGCAGTTCTACCGCTTCGAGGAGCCCAACCATTGGATGACTTCGGGCGGCCTCGGCACCATGGGCTACGGCCTGCCCGCCGCCATTGGCGCGCAGCTTGCCCACCCCAAGTCGCTCGTCATCGACATCGCCGGCGACGCCTCGATCTTGATGAACATCCAGGAGGCCTCGACGGCGGTGCAATTCGAGCTGCCGGTCAAGGTGTTCATCTTGAACAACCAGTACATGGGCATGGTGCGCCAGTGGCAGCAGCTCCTGCACGGCAACCGGTTGTCGCACAGCTACACCGACAGCCTGCCCGACTTCGTGAAGCTCGCCGAGGCCTATGGCTGGACCGGCATGCGCTGCGACAAACCGGCCGATCTCGACGAGGCTATCCGCCAGATGATCAACACCAAGGGCCCGGTGCTCTTTGACTGCCGCGTCGCCACGCTCGCCAACTGCTTCCCGATGATCCCGTCGGGCAAGGCGCACAACGAGATGCTGCTCGGCGAGGACGTGAGCGAGGAGGAGGTTGAGCGCGCGATCGGCGAGGAAGGCAAGGTGCTGGTGTGAGCCTCGGGTGGCAGAAATTTGAGGTGCAAATTGCAGTCGTGGCCCGCTCATTGGCGGCCGCGTTGCTCGCTGCGTGCATTTTGACGCCGGCGGCCGCCAAGCCCGACTGGGACCAGTCCGCCAACATCAAGGATGCGGCGCAGCGCATCGCCGAGATCCAGCGCACCCAGGGCGCCTCCAAGGCCTTCGACTACATCTCGGACTGCTACAAGACGCACAGCCTCTCCTCGGAGTACACGAAGGCGTTCGAGGGGTGCATCGCGCAGGACTACCTCGAGACGCAGATCTTGGCGCTCGTCTACTCGCGCCTGCCGCCCGAGACTTTGAAGAAGATGGGCGCACCCGACCCCAAGGCGCTGGCCGAAAGCATGGGCCAGCGCGTCACCGCGGCGTTCGCGTCCTACAAGGTCCCTGTCGCCCGTGTGGAGAGGTTCAAGAAGCTCGTCGACGAGGACGGCTTCCCTGTCTTCTTCAAGGCGCTGTTCCCCGGCGTCGAGGTGCCCAAGCTCCAGCACGGCCCCGCGCCGGACCAGAAAGCGCCCGCGAACAAGCCGGCGGAGAAGACGCCTGACAAGGCGCCCGACAACAAATAGACGAGCCATGAACAAACCCATCCCCAAGAGCCACTATGTAGGCCCCGGCGTCGCGCAGGCGGTCGTCTCGCGCACGCTCTCCGTGCTCGTCGACAACGAGCCTGGCGTGCTTGCGCGCGTGATCGGGCTCTTCTCCGGGCGCGGCTACAACATCGACAGCTTGACCGTGACCGAGACCGAGCACGAGAAGCACCTCTCGCGCATCACCATCGTCACCCGCGGCACCCCGGCCGTCATCGAGCAGATCAAGCATCAGCTCGAGCGGCTTGTTCCCGTCCACCGTGTCCGCGATTTGACTCTTGAATCAGATGCGATCGAGCGCGAATTGGCGCTGATCAAGGTTTCGGGGAAGGGCGACAAGCGCATCGAGGCCTTGCGTATTGCCGAAATTTTCCGCGCTAAGGTCATCGACACCTCGACCGAGCACTTCGTGTTCGAGGTTACCGGCAAGCCGTCCAAGCTCGAGCAGTTCATCCAGATCATGACCGAGCTCGGCCTAGTGGAGGTGTCCCGCACGGGCATCGCAGCAATCGGCCGCGGGCCCGCGAGCCTCTAGAGGAGCCTCAATCGTTGGCATCGCCGCGGGCCTGGTAGTAGGGTCCGCCCGCCTCGCCCGGAGGCCGGCTCAACCGGCCATGCAACCCGAGAACCGAACCCGTCTTTTGAAGAGCCCAAACCAAGAGGGAGCCATGCGCGTTTATTACGATCGTGATGCCGACATCAATCTCATCAAGGCCAAGAAGGTCGCGATCGTCGGCTATGGCAGCCAGGGGCACGCGCACGCGCTGAACCTGCGCGATAGCGGCGTCAAGGACGTGGCGATTGCGCTGCGCAAGGGCTCGGCCAGCGCGAAAAAGGCCGAGAAGGAAGGCCTCAAGGTGATGGAGGTCGCGGACGCCGCCAAGTGGGCCGACATCATCATGATGCTTACCCCCGACGAGCTGCAGGCCGACATCTACAAGGACCACCTCGCCGCCAACATGAAGCAGGGGGCGGCGCTGATGTTCGCGCACGGGCTCAACGTACACTTCAACCTCATCGAGCCGCGCGCCGATCTCGACGTCGGCATGGTCGCGCCCAAGGGCCCGGGCCACACCGTGCGCGGCGAGTATTTGAAGGGCGGCGGCGTCCCGTGCCTGCTCGCGGTCCACCAGGACAAGAGCGGCAACGCGCACGACCTCTTTCTTTCGTACGCCTCCGCGCTCGGCGGCGGCCGCTCCGGCATCATCGAGACGACCTTCAAGGAGGAGTGCGAGACCGACCTCTTCGGCGAGCAGGTCGTGCTGTGCGGCGGCCTCGTGGAGCTGATCCGCGCCGGCTTCGAGACGCTGGTCGAGGCCGGATATGCTCCGGAGATGGCCTACTTCGAGTGCTTGCACGAGGTGAAGCTGATCGTCGACCTCATCTACGAGGGCGGTATCGCCAACATGAACTACTCGGTCTCCAACACTGCCGAGTTCGGCGAGTACGTCTCGGGCCCGCGCATCATCACCGATCGCACCAAGCAGGAGATGCGCAAGATTCTGAAGGACATTCAGACCGGCGCCTTCACCTCCGAATGGATCCGCGAGTGCAAGGCCGGGCAGCCGAAATTCAAGGCGATCCGCCGTATGAACGACGCTCACCCCATCGAGGAGGTGGGGAAAAAGCTGCGCGGCATGATGCCTTGGATCAAAGCAAAAGCTCTCGTCGATAAGACGCGCAACTGAGGCGTCCCTGCTACAGGCACGCTCCCGCCGCGGGCGTAGAATGCCGCTCTGAAGTCAGCGTTGTTCGGGAGTTATCGTCATGCTGCGTATGATTGCTGCGGTCGCGTTCGCGCTTGCGCTCGTCGCGCTGCCCGTCGCCTATTTGGGCTCGGCGTCCACGGTCGAGGCCAAGGCCGCATACAAGGTGTGCAAGCACAAAACCGCGAGCGGCAAGATCAAGACCTGGCGCTGCGGTGCCGATCAGCCCTGCTGTGCGGCAGAGATGCTCGACTACTACACGTGCGGGTCGAAGGCGCTGGGCTGTCTCTGAACGGCTAGAGCGCGGGGCCTCGGCAGGCTTTCGCCACAGAAGACCCGCGCGGCCGCTTTGGGGAGGGTAGCGTGTGGCTACGGCCGCGCGAGCCTTCCGGGCGAGGCTCGGCTGGAAGCTGCGCTTCGCGTCGAGCTCACGCAGGGAAACGGACGGCAGAGAAGCGGGGACCTCTGCCGCCCGCTCCAGCGGCGCTACGTTGCGATAGCGCCGCCAGATTCCATGGCCTAGGGGCGTGCGCGCCGCGAGCAAATGCCCGGACGCGCATGCGCGCCTTCGGTCGGATTTTCTAGACTTCCCCTCGGCGTTACGTGGGAGCTGCACTAACGCTACGCCTGCAGCTCCCTCCCTCGTGTTCGCAGGGTTAATTCCACACTCTGATCGTGGAAGCAGCGTGGTTTTGGCGCGGCAGAATCATGATTTCACTTTTAATGTTTGGAGGATAAGCGCCGGATTGTTGTGCTCTTTCGGAGAGCAAAGAGGTCCTATGCTGCGCCAACGAATGTGCACGCCCGATGGCACCTCTGTCCGCGTTCTCAGTTGCTCGCTCGCCTTGAGCGCTGAGCCTTGGAGCTACGCCGGGCGCTACCGCGAGGCGATCGCGGCCTACTGGGAGCGGGTGCGCGCCGAGCGGCCGAAGCTGTTCAACGGGCCCGTGCACGTCCTCACCGCGCATGCGCTAGATGGGGTCAGCCTCACGGGAACGTTCGCGCGCACGGACTTCAAGAGCTTCCTCTATTGGCGCGAGCACGGGGCGCCACGACCGACGGTCGACGGTTTCGGGTCGTCCCTCGTCCGCTCATCCGACGGCTGCGTGCTGCTCGGCCGCCAGGTCGAGGGCCATCTCAACGGCGGCTTCGCCTATCCCCCGAGCGGCCTCATCGACCCGGCGGATGCCGTCGGCGGATCGATCGATATCGACAGGAGCATCGCGCGCGAGCTCGCCGAGGAGACCGGGCTCACGCGAGCCGAGCTCGAGCGCCGGCCGGGCTATATAGTGACGTTTGCAGCCTCCATGATCTCGATCGCGATCGAATGGCAGAGCGCGCTTTCCGCGAAGGCGCTGCGCGAGCGCATCCTCGCCCACGTCGCGCGCCAGCCCGAGCCCGAGCTCGCCGATGTCGTAATCGTCCGTGACCTTGCCGAGATCGATGATCCGACCATCCTGCCCTACGCAAGGGCGAAGCTGCGGCTTGCTTTATCTGCTTGACCGGTACTCCAATTTCGGCAGAGTGCCCGCGCTCCGCGGGACCTAGAAGGCGCATGGCGCTGAAACTGCATACCCTCGACGTGTTCACCGAACGCCGCTTCGGCGGCAATCCTCTCGCCGTCGTGCACGACGCAGATAGACTCGACGGCAAGCAAATGCAGGTGATTGCGCGCGAGCTCAACCTGTCGGAGACGGTGTTCCTGCTCAAGCCCGAGAACCCGGCGCATTCGGCCAAGGTCCGCATCTTCACGCCCGGGCGCGAGCTGCCCTTCGCCGGCCACCCGACGGTCGGCACTGCGGTTCTACTGGCGGACCTGCGCAGCCCGCTCGTCAATGGCGAGCGCGACGCCATCATCGCGCTCGAGGAGGGGATCGGCGCCGTGCGCGTAGGCGTGCGCCTGCGCGCCAATCAGGCCCCATACGCGGAGTTCGATGCGCCGAAGCTGCCGGAGAAAACGGGGACGCTAGCGGCTCGTGACCGGCTCGCGGATGCGCTGGGGCTGCTTCCGCGCGAGATCGGCTTTGAGAACCACACCCCGCTGCGCATCGCAGCCGGCAACAGGTTCGCCTTCATCCCCGTGATCAGCCTCGAGGCGATAGGCCGGGCTCGTCTCAGCACGGCGTTGTGGCAGGGCACGTTCCCGCAGAGTGAGATCGACGGCATCTATCTCTATACGCGTCAGTGCGTGCACACCGGCTCCGCTTTCCACGCGCGCATGTTTGCCCCGCAACTCGGGGTGCCGGAGGATCCCGCGACCGGCTCGGCCGCCGTGGGCTTCGCCGGAGTGGTGCACGAGTTCGACGGCCTTCCGGATGGCGTGCATAGGCGGGTGATCGAGCAGGGGCATGAAATGGGGCGGCCAAGCGCCATCACCCTCACCCTCGTCGTCGAGGGGGGCAAGCTCGCAACTGTTCGCATTGGCGGCCACGCCGTCCGCGTCGTCAAGGGGTTGATCGAGATTTAAGCAGCCGAGCCGCGGGGGCGCCCGGTTTTGCGGGTTGCCAATCGCTAACCTCGCGCGGGCTTTGTTTCACGGCGGTCTGGCGCCCCGGCCAAAGATGGTCTAGACGTTCCTTATGCGTCAGCCGTTCGCCATCCCTGGCACCATTCTGAGCCGCGCGGAGCCCATCCGCAGCGCTCTGTTGGCGCGCACCGAGCTTCTGGCCCTCCTCCTTAGCAGCCCCTGAGCCGCTCTTGGCCCGGTTAAAGCCGGGACGGGCGCTCAGGGGATAAGAAGTCGAGCGAGCTGAAGGATCAACGCCAGCTCCCGCGGGACGCTGGCCGAAGCGAGAGACAGAGACCTATGAGCACCACACCCGAGCAGCCGGAAGCGCCCGAGGCCGCCGGCGCCCACGTCCGCATCTTTGACACCACCCTGCGCGATGGCGAGCAATGCCCCGGCGCGACCATGACCTTCGAGGAGAAGCTCGAGGTCGCCGACTGCCTCGACGTCATGGGCGTCGACATCATCGAGGCAGGCTTCCCCATCGCCTCGGAGGGCGACTTCGAGGCGGTGAGCGCCATCGCCAAACGCGTCAAGAATGCCACCGTCGCCGGCCTTGCGCGCGCCATCAATGCCGATATCGACCGTGCCGGCGAAGCCGTGCGCCACGCGCGGCGTGGGCGAATTCACACCTTCGTCTCCACCTCGCCGATCCACCTCGCGCATCAGATGCGCAAGACGGAAGCCGAGGTGCTCGAGATCATAACTGCGACGGTGATGCGCGCGCGCAACCTCGTCGAGGACGTCGAGTGGTCGGCGATGGATGCCACCCGCACGCCCATCGACTACCTGTGCCGTTGCGTCGAGGCGGCCATCAAGGCGGGCGCCACCACGATCAACCTGCCCGATACCGTCGGCTATGCGACGCCCGAGGAGTACGCCGCCATGTTCCGCGCCGTCCGCGCACGCGTGCCGGGCGCCGGCCGCGTGATCTTCTCAACACATTGCCACAACGACCTCGGTCTCGCGGTCGCCAACTCGCTGGCCGCGCTCGCTGCCGGCGCGCGCCAGGTCGAATGCGCCGTCAACGGCATCGGCGAGCGGGCCGGCAACGCGGCGCTGGAGGAGATCGTCATGGCGATCAAGACGCGCCGCGACGTGCTGCCCTACGACACGCGCATCGACACGACGATGCTGTCGCGCGCCTCGCGGCTCGTCTCCGCGGTCACCAATTTCCCGGTGCAGTACAACAAGGCCATAGTCGGGCGGAACGCGTTCGCGCACGAGAGCGGCATCCACCAGGACGGCATCCTCAAGTACCAGCAGACCTACGAGATCATGACCCCGGAGTCGGTCGGCGTCGGCAAGACCTCGCTGGTCATGGGCAAGCACTCGGGCCGCAACGCCTTCCGCGCCAAATTGAAGGAGCTCGGCTACGAGCTCGGCGAGAACGCCTTCGAGGACGCCTTCGTGCGCTTCAAAGGCCTCGCCGACCGCAAGAAGCACGTCTACGACGAGGACATCGAGGCGCTCGTGGACGAGGGCATCGCCCACATGCACGATCGCATGAAGGTGATCTCGCTCACGGTGATCGCCGGCAACATGGGCCCGCAGTCGGCGACGCTGACGCTCGACATCGACGGCGTGCAGCACACGGTGCAGCAGACGGGCAACGGGCCGGTCGATGCCACCTTCAACGCCATCAAGATGTTGGTGCCGCACGAGGCCAAGCTCGACCTCTACCAGGTGCACGCCGTGACCGAGGGTACGGATGCGCAGGCCGAGGTGTCGGTGCGGCTCGAGGAGGGCGGGCGCATGGTGACGGGCCGCGGGGCCGACACGGACACCATGGTCGCCTCGGCCCGCGCCTACGTCTCCGCGCTCAATAAGCTGATGGTCAAGCGGCAGAAGACGGCGCGGGTGCAGCAGCAGGCACTCTGACGGTCGCAACGCCAACATGGGGCGGCTGGGCGGGACGGCCCGAGCCGCCCGATCGTTGTGCGCTCGGGTTGGCGTTCCCCGGGCTAACGCGCTAAAGCTGTTGTCGCGTGCGCGCGAGGGGGTTGTTGGCAACTTGGGCGCATCCTGACCGCGTGCCGAAGGTTACGGGCAGACGATGCAGTTGGCGGTAGCAAGCGCTTTCTCGGACGACATCGCGATCGACCTCGGCACCGCCAATACGCTGGTGCACGTGGCCGGGCGCGGCATCATCATCGATGAGCCCTCCGCCGTCGCCGTGCGCGCCCATCGCGGTACCCGCGAGATCCTGGCCGTCGGGCGCAAGGCCAAGGCGCTGGTCGGGCGCGCGCCGGAATCGATCGACCTCGTGCGGCCCTTGCGCGACGGCGTCATCGCCGACTTCCTCGCCACCGAGGAGATGCTGCGTCAGTTCATCAAGCGGGCCAAGACCATGCTCGGTTTCCGGCGCCCTCGCATCTTGATCTGCGTGCCGGCGCAGGCGACCCCGGTCGAGCGGCGCGCGGTCTATGACACGGCGGTGTCGGTTGGGGCGCGCAAGGTCTACATGATCGCGGAGCCGGTGGCGGCCTCGCTCGGGGCGGGCCTTCCCGTCGATGAGCCGGGCGGCTCCATGGTCGTCGACATCGGCGGCGGCACGGCCGACATCGCGGTGCTGTCGGGCGGCTCCATCGTGGCGGCGCGCACCCTGCGCTGCGCCGGCAACGCCATGGACGAGGCGATCATCCGCTATGTGCGCCGCAAGCACCATCTCCTCATCGGTGAGGCCAACGCGGAGCGCATCAAGATCGAGGCTGGCACCGCGCAAGCGAGCACCAACGGGCGCGCGGCGGAGGTGCACATCCGCGGCCGCGATCTGCGCAAGGGCTGGGCCAAGAGCGCGGTGCTGACGCCCAAGGACATTGCGGAGGCGCTCACAGAGCCGGTGGAGGCGCTTGCCGATTTCGCACAGCGGGCGCTCGAGGAGCTCCCGCCCGACATCGTGAGCGATATCACACGGCGCGGCATTCACCTGACCGGCGGCGGCGCGCTGCTCGACAAGCTCGATCTGGCGCTGACGCGGCGCGTCGGCGTCAAGTTCCACGTCCAGCAGAACCCCATGCATTGCGTGGTGAAGGGCTCGGCCGCCGTGCTCGCGGGGCTCACCGAGCGGGCGCACTTGCTGATGCGGCCTTAGGCGCAGCCGTCAAAGGTATCGCAGGCGCGCGAAGCGCCGGTTGGCGCTGTCGTGGACGCTCGATGGCGCCCCGTCGAATTTCACCCCGACGGCACTGGGCTGCCGCCAGATGACAGTTGCGGGGTAGATCATGGCGCTCGACTTCTCGAACAGGTGGAACGTGTCGGGGACCCCGACCGTGCTGGCGATGAGCAGCCGCGCGCCGGTGTCCGACATGTCGCGGATCGTGCAGTCGATCACGCGCATCCCGTCGGCAAAGATGATCTTGCCTCCCTTGAGGACGCGGCGCCGGGCCGTCTTGCGTTTCTCGTTCATGGGTCAGCGGGACCGGATGGGAGACCTGCAACTACGCGTGATTCGTAGCTTTGATGTAGTATGCAGCAGCCATGCCAGGGAGCCCAGAGTAACGCGCTCTTGCGAGCAAAACCGGCGGATGAGGTGGCGCCCAGGCTAGAGCGCCATGCGCTGGACAGGGATGTCCCATGATGCTAGAGGCTTCGGCCAAGGGGCTCGCGCGGCGGGCCCTTTTGCCGTCATGGTGCCGGGCGTGCCCGGCTCGGGCGAAGAGGCGGGCCGGCCCGCCGTAGCTCGATCGGCGCGGGTGTATAGCTCAGTTGGTAGAGCAGCTGACTCTTAATCAGCGGGTCCAAGGTTCGAGTCCTTGTACACCCACCATTTCAATGACTTAGCACGGCACTACGTCACAAGTTGACCTATTAACACCTATAAACTTTCCTGGGTCTCGGTCTAGGCGGCGACCGATGAAAGTGAAGCGAGGGCGGGTGCTTAGGGGGTACAAGAGCATCGTGTGCGGAGCCTTGGCGCTGGGCATGGCAGGATGTTCTTCGTCTGTGAAACTGCCGATGCTAGGCGGGCCGCCAGAGCAGCATCAGGGGATGGACTGCGACGCCCTCAACGCGGAGAAAGCGCGTCTGCTCGCTGAGCGCGATGATCTCAATGCTCCATTTTTCTCCTCAAAGACGCAAGCTCAACGCGAAGGCGAGCTCACGCAACTGAACGGGAAGCTCTACACGGTGGCCAAAGCCCAATTCGATAAGCAGTGTCCGGCGGTGGCGGACGGGTCGGCGGGCTCGGTTGTGCGGTAAAACTCTTATGAGAAGCGATACGCGCCGCAGAGCCAAGTACAGGCTACGTTGGCTTCTTGGTTTGGCGAACGGGCGCGTGTTTCTTGAGGATCGTGGAGGCGAGAACA
>DATIZL010000187.1:0-25904 GCA_035517115.1 Hyphomicrobium sp. | reverse complement strand
TAGTTTTGTATGTCACGCCGCGATGAGGCGCCCTTCACCTCTCCCCTTGGGAGATGTCGGGCCGAGATGCAAAGCATCGAGGACAGGGTGAGGGGCGTGTGCTCTATCAAGGTCGTACCCCCTCACCCGCTCGCCCCGCTGACGCGTAGCTCGCGACCTCTCCCGTCCATGCGAAGCATGGCTCCGCCATGACGGGAGAGGTAAAGTGTGGAGCGAGCTGCGCGAACCCGCCAGGATGTCATCCTCGGCTTTATGCCGAGGATCCAGCGCCGAGGCAGCTGCTTCGGGACAGAAGCTTCGCGCAACGTCGAAACATCGGAGTTCGATGGACCCTGGATCCTCGGGACGAGCCCGAGGATGACAGTGTGAGGGGAGCCGCGCGATGGCGGTCACGCACGCCGGTTGGCCTTGCCCGCGTGCTCGAAGGGGAAGGCGCGCTTCAGCGCGTCGCGCGTCTCCGTATCCGTCAGGTCGAGCATCAGCGGCGTGAGCGAGATGCGCCCCTCGTCGATGGCGCCCAAGTCGGTGCCCTTGACGACCTTCGACGGCGGCCGCTCGAAGCCGAACCAGAAGTAGGGCGTGCCCCAGGGGTCGTTGCGCTTGTCGATGTTCAGAAGCGCCTGGTCGCGGCGCCCTTGCCGCGTCACCTCGATGCCGGTGACCTCCTGCGGCGGCCGCGGCGGGTAGTTCACGTTGATGACGATGCCGGGGGGCCAGCTGGCGTGGAGCAGCCGCGAGACAATGCCGGGCCCGTGCGTCAGCGGCGTTTGCCAATAGATGGTGCCCTCTCCGATCGAGCCGCCGGTCTGGCTCATGGCGATCGAGCGGATGCCGAGCAGCGAGCCCTCCATGGCGGCCGCGATGGTGCCCGAGTAGGTCACGTCCTCGGCGAGGTTGGAGCCGTGGTTGACGCCCGACAGGATGAGGTCGGGCGGGCTCTCGAGCATGAAGTGGCGCACGCCCATGATGACGCAGTCGGTGGGCGTGCCGCGGATGATGAAGGTGCGCTTGTCGAGCTGCTTGCAGCGTAGGGGCTCGTGCAGCGTCATGGAGTGGGAGGCGCCGCTCTGGTTGACCTCGGGCGCGATGATCCAGACGTCGGAGGAGATTTGCTCCGCGATCTGGCGCAGGACCTCGAGGCCTTCCGCGCCCCAGCCGTCGTCGTTGGTGATGAGGATGCGCATGTCAGCCGTGGCCTCGCGCAAGGCCCACCTCTCCCAGAGGGAGAGGTCGGCTGGACGTGCGCAGCACGACAGCCGGGTGAGGGGGGTGCGCCCTATCGAGGTCGTAACCCCTCACCCGCGAGTTCCGCTGGCGCACAGCTCGCGACCTCTCCCCCTGGGAGAGGTGAAGGACGGCACACCCGCGGCGCAGCCTTTCCCCTCCCCCTCGTGCCGAAGGCGCGTCTTCGACACGACGTGGGGAGGGGTTAGGGGTGGGGGTGACAAGCAAGCTCTCGCAGCTCAGCGTACCCCCCACCCTGTCCCTCCCCCGCAAGGGGGGAAGGTACGAAGCCTGAGGGCGCGTCGAATGCCGCTCGTACCGTCTCCTCATGCGGCCTTCTCGATTTTCTTGAGGCCGCCCATGTAGGGGACGAGCGCGTCGGGCACGGCGACCGAGCCGTCCTCCTGCTGGTAGTTCTCCAGGACCGCGATCAGCGTGCGCCCGACCGCCAGACCCGAGCCGTTGAGCGTATGCATGAAGCGCACCTCTTTCGCGCCCTTCGGCCGGTAGCGCGCGTTCATGCGCCGCGCCTGGAAGTCGCCGCACACCGAGCAGGACGAGATCTCGCGGTAGGTGTCCTCGCCCGGCAGCCACACCTCGATGTCGTAGGTCTTCTGCGAGGCAAAGCCCATGTCGCCCGTGCAGAGGAGGATGGTGCGGAATGGCAGCTTCAGGCGCTTCAAAACTTCCTCGGCGCAGGCCGTCATGCGCTCGTGCTCCGCAAGGCTCGCTTCGGGCGTGGTGATGGATACGAGCTCGACCTTGGTGAACTGGTGCTGGCGGATCATGCCGCGCGTGTCCTTCCCCGCGGCGCCGGCTTCGGAGCGGAAGCAGGGCGTCCAGGCGGTGAGCCGCATGGGGAGCTGGGCCTCGTCGACGATCTCCTCGCGCACGAAGTTGGTCAGCGACACCTCCGCGGTCGGGATGAGCCAATAGCCATTCGCGGTCTGGAACAAGTCCTCGGCGAACTTCGGCAGGTTGCCGGTGCCATAGGCGGTGTGGTCCTTCACCAAGAGCGGCACGTTGCTCTCATTGTAGCCCCCAAGTCCGTCTTTCGCCGGTGCCGTGTGCAGATCCAGCATGAAGGCGGCGATCGCGCGTTCCAGCCGCGCCAGCGCTCCCTTCAAGACGACGAAGCGCGCACCGGAAATCTTCGCCGCGGTAGCGAAGTCCATGAGCCCCAGCGCCTCGCCGATCTCGAAGTGCTGCTTCGGCTTGAAAGCGAACTTCGGAGGCGCGCCGACCTTGCGCACCTCCTTGTTGTCGGCGGCATCCTTGCCGAGCGGCACGTCGGCGATCGGTAAATTGGGAATGACGGAGAGCGCGTCGCGCAGCTTCTGGTCGAGCTGGCGCTCCTCCCCCTCGCCCTGCTGGATCACCTCTTTGAGCTCGGCCACCTCGGCCAAGAGCTTCTGCGCGCCGGCCTCGTCCTTCTTCGCCTTGGCCTGCCCGATCTCCTTCGAGGCCGCGTTGCGGCGCGCCTGCGCCTCCTGCAGCTTGGTGATGTGGGCGCGCCGCGCCTCATCCAGCGCGATCAGCTCACTCGCCTGCGGCTTGAGCCCGCGCTTTTTCAGGCCGGCGTCGAACGCGTCCGCGTTCTCTCTGATCCACTTGATGTCGAACACGTCAGCCTCAGGTTATCAAAGTCGGGCAACCATCGAAGTCCCTCCACCCGTCATGCCGGCGAAGGCCGGCACCCATGCACGTCAGCACACCCGCTTTTCAATGTGTCTGGATCCCGGCCTCCGCCGGGATGACGTCAACTTTCGTCCGTGGTGGAGAGCATTTGTCGGACGGTATAGTGTGCGCTTCCGGCGTGGTCCAGCCACCAATCTGAGCGAGGGAAATCTTGGCGCGATCCCTGAAGCCGTCCAAGAGATCAGAGAGCCGCTGCCCGACGCACCCGGGAGCCTTTCTGCGCGAGATCGTCCTCCCGGCGCTCCCGATCGCCAAGGCGGAGCTCGCCCGCACGCTCGGTATTTCGCGCCAGTCGCTCTACGACATCCTCGCCGAAAGACAGCCGGTGACTCCCGGAATGGCAGTTCGCCTGGGAGCGGTGTTCGAGACGTCGGCGGCGTCGTGGCTCAACATGCAGGCGGCCTATGACCTCTGGCACGCCAAACACGAGATCGACACCTCGAAGCTGAAACCGTTGAAGCTTGCGGGCTAGGCCGCCGGGGATGTCTGCGCCTGTGCCGCTGCCTGCTTGGCGATGACGCGCTCCACCGCCCAGATCGACAGCTCATAGAGCCCGATCGTCGGCAGCATCATGGCGAGCATGCTGAAGGGGTCGGGCGGCGACAGCACAGCCGCAACCGCGGTGATGCCGAGGATTGCGTAGCGCCGCCCCTTCCTCAGCGCGGCCGGCGTGACGAGCCCGGCGCGCGCGAGCAGCGTGAGTGCTACCGGGAGCTGGAAGCAGATCCCGAACCCGATGATGAGGGTCATGATCAGCGAAAGGTATTCCGACACGCGCGCCTGCAGCTTGATCTCGACGGGGCCGCCGGTCTCCTGCATCGACAGGAAGAAGTGCATCGCCATCGGCATGACGACGAAATAGACGAGCAGCGCGCCGAGGAGAAACAGGACCGGCGTGGCGAAGAGATAGGGCAGGAAGGCCTGACGCTCGTTCTTGTAGAGCCCCGGCGCCACGAACTTGTAGACCTGATTGGCAATGATCGGGAACGAGATGCACACCGCGCCAAACAGCGCGAGCTTCATCTGCGTGAACAGGAACTCCTGCGGGGCCGTGTAGATCATCTCGATCGGCGCCGTGCCGCCTTGTGCCCAGCGGTAGGGCAGCACGAGCACATAGTAGATCTGCCTGGCGAAGATGAAGCAGACGACGAAGGCGAGGCCCACTGCGGCGAGCGAGCGGATGAGCCGCGCCCTGAGCTCGATCAAGTGATCGAGCAGCGGCGCCTTGGAGGCGTCGATCTCCTCCTGGCCCGGTCGCTTCGGCAGCTCGTTCACGGCGCCTCCGATTTGGAGGGCGCGGGCGGCTCGGCCCCGCTCGCGCCGGCGGCCGGCTCGTCCTCGCTTTCAACGGGGCGCGGGCGTCCCCCAATCACGCCATCAAGCTCGGTGCGCGCGGTCATGACGTGCTCGTCGATGGCAGTCCCGCCCTGCTCGATCGTCGAGCGCACCTCGTGGCCGACGCCCTCGATCTCTTTCTTCAAGTCCAGCAGCTCGGCTTCGCGCAATGCCTCGTCGAATTGGGCGCGGAACTCGGCGGCGTGGCGGCGCACGATGCCCAGATATTTGCCGACGGTGCGCAACAGGATTGGCAGGTCCTTAGGCCCGACCACGATCAAGGCGACGATGGCGAGGATGAGAAGCTTGCTGGAGGTGAGGTCGAACATACGCCGTCCCAGTTGGCGAAGCGGCGAACATAGCGCGCGGACGCCCAGGCCGTCGCGGACGCGCCAGCTTAAGCGCGCGCCAAGCGCGTCAGGTCAACGTGCTGCGGTCGCGGTCGCGCTCTGCCGTGCTCGAGGGGTGATCGATGACCTTGGGCGGCTTGGAGCCCGCCTCGGAATCCTCGTCCTCCGACAGGCCCTTCTTGAAGCTTTTGATGCCCTTGGCGACGTCGCCCATGATTGAGGAAATGCGGCCGCTGCCGCCGAAAATCAGCAGCGCGACGAGCGCGAGGATGAGCAGATGCCAGCCGCTCAGGCCCATTTTCGATTGCTCCTCGGGTTGTGGTCCCCACAACGCCAATCGTGTTGTTAGCAACGAACCGTTGCCATTTCGGCAACTGGTATCGCAGAAACCATAGGGGCCTGCAAGGCGCCCATCCCACCCGGCAGGGTATAAGCCTTTGGTGAGACGCCGCTTTTTAGCGCGATGACCGCGTTACGGCTGCCCGTCTTGGGCATCCTCGGACGCCTCTTCAGCATCCTCCGGCGCCTCCTCCTCGACCGCATCGAGCGGCACCTCGTCGGGCATCAGCGCCGCCACGTCGGTCGGCTCGGGCACCGAGAAATCGGGCGGCAGACTGCCGTCGAGCAAACCGGAGGCGCGCAGCTCCGCGAGACCCGGCAGGTCCTTGATGCTTTCGAGCCCGAAGTGGCTCAAGAAGGCTTCCGTGGTGCCGTAGGTGACAGGGCGCCCCGGCGCGCGCCGGCGGCCGCGCAGCCGCACCCACCCCGTCTCGAGCAGGATGTCGAGCGTGCCGACCGACGTCGTCACACCGCGAATCTCCTCGATCTCCGCGCGTGTCACCGGCTGGTGGTAGGCGATGATCGCCAGCGTCTCCAGTGCCGCCTTGGAGAGGCGCCGCTCCTGCACCGCGTAGCGTTCGAGCAGGTAGGCGAGGTCCTCCGCGGTGCGGAACGCCCATTTGCCAGCGACGTGCACGAGGTTGACGCCGCGGCCCGCGTAAAAGGCGCGCAGCTCCTCGAGCAAGGCGGCGATGTCCTCGGTCTCCGCGAGATGCGATTTGAGCTTCGCCTCGTCGAGCGGCTCGGCGGCGGCAAACAGCAGCGCTTCCAGAATGCGCAGCTTCTCGCGGTGATCGGCGAAGGGCAGCGCCGCAACGTTGCGCGGCAGGCCGCCGCGCGCTTCCGGCGCGCCCCCGTCATCGGGAGCATTGTCGTTCACGTCCTGGCTCGACGGCACCAGGCTTAAGCGGGGCGGCTCCATGCGCTTCTCTCTTGTCATTGGCTTGGCGACGCCACTTGCTGTTCACGCTAGATGACGCGCTGCCACTCGGCCTCGGGCTGGCGCGGCCGCATGTAGATGGGCTCGAACGGGCCGTCCTGCCTTAGCTCGAGTTTGCCCTCGCGCGCCATCTCGAGCGTCGCGCCGAAGGAGCTCGCGAGCACCGTCCTGCCGTCCTCGGCCGGCACCAGCAGCTGCTGCAGGTAGCGGTCGAACGCGAGCCAGTCGGTGGCGGAGGCCGCGTCGCCCATGAAGCGCTCGAGCCGCGCGCGCGCATCCTTGATCGACCACACGGGACGCGCCTTGACCACGTGGCCGACCTTTATGGTGCGCCGGCGCTGATCGGCATAAGCGCGCAAGAGATCGTAGATGGTCGCCGTGTGCGCCGTCTCGCGGATGGTCTTGGTGCCGTCCGGCATGCCGCGCTGGAAGACGTCGCGCCCCAAACGCATGCGGTTCATGAGCCGGGCCGCGGCATCGCGCATGGCATCGAGCCGCATTAGGCGGAACGACAGGCGGCGCGCCAGCTCCTCGGCGCTCACGTCCGCCGTCTCGCCAGCCTCGCGCGGCAGCAAGAGGCGCGATTTCAAGAAGGCGAGCCAGGCCGCCATCACGAGATAGTCGGCCGCAAGCTCGAGCCGCAATTTCTGGGCTTCGGCGATGAAGGAAAGATACTGGTCGGCGAGCGCCAGCACCGAGATCTTGGCGATGTCGACCTTCTGCGTGCGCGCGAGCGCGAGCAACAGATCGAGCGGGCCCTCATAGCCGGCGACATCGACGATGAGCGCGTCCTCCCGATCGATGGGCGCGCCCACGACGGGCTCCTCCCAGGTCGAGACCGCCTGTGCGTTATTGCTGTCCGCCTCTGCGCTCATGCCTTCCAATACACCAGTGAATACGGGCCGAAGCGGCGCCTCATGCCCGCTCCCAGGCCCTGTTCATATAGTGTCGAGCTTATACTGATTCAGCACCATCCGCCGCAGCGTTAAGGACGCGGCCGAGATAGGCTTCGGCGGCCGCCGAATCAAACGGCTGAGCCTTTTTGGTTAGCGCGAACGCGGCCGCGAAGCGCTCTTGCGCGCGCCCAGTGAGCTCGGGCACCCCCGAGGCCGCAGCCTGCATCTCGCTCAAATCGCCATTGCAGTGGAGGGCTAAGTCCGAGCCCGCAGCGATGACGCGCCGCGCCCGCTCGCGCATGTCCCCCGACAGCGCCTTCATCGACAGATCGTCGCTCATCAAGAGGCCGTCGAACCCGATCTCGCCGCGGATGATCTCGCGCGTCACGATCGCGGAGGTGCTCGCCGGCTCGTCGGGATCGATGGCGCGGAAGACAACGTGCGCGGTCATGGCCGCCGGCATCGTTCTCAACGCCTTGAACGGCGCGAAGTCCGTGGCGGAGAGCTGCGCGCGGCTCTCGGTGACGACGGGGAGGGCGAGGTGGCTGTCCGCGGTGGCGCGGCCGTGCCCGGGGATGTGCTTGATGACGGGAACGATGCCGCCCGCCATTAGCCCCTCGGCAACCGCCTTGGCAAGCGTGATCACCTGCGCGGGCTCCCGCCCATAGGCGCGGTCGCCGATGACCTCGTGCGCACCCGGCACGGGAAGATCGAGCACGGGTGCGCAGTTGGTGTTGATGCCGAGCGCCTTGAGGTCGTCCGCGAGCAGCCGCGCGACCGCAAAAGCAGCTGTGACGGCCCGCGTCGGATCGCGCGCGTAGTCGCGCCCGAAGGCAGCGGCAGGCGGGAGCGCGCGCCCCAGCGGAGGCCGCAGACGCTGCACGCGGCCGCCCTCCTGATCGATGAGCACGAGCACCTCGTCGCTGCCGATGGCGTCGCATGCAGCATCGATGAGCGCGCGAATTTGCGCATGGCTCTGCAGATTGCGTCCGAAGAGGATCAGCCCCGCGGGGCGCGCCTCCTTCAGGAACGCAGCCTCGCGCGGCGCAAGCGCGACGCCTGCGAGCCCCGTGATCAGAGCGGTGCGCATGATCTCTCCGTCGCGGACACCGGCAAGGGATGGGGGCGGTGGCTCAGCCGCGGCGCGGACCGGGCAAGCAAGTGAGCGCCGTCAGTATGCGGTCACCCAGCAGTCCTTGTAGCCGGCCGCCTTGAGCTCGGTGCACAGCGCGCTCGCGGAGGCGCGCGAGCCGGGCGGCCCGACCAAGAGCCGGTTGAACATACCCTTGTCGCCGAGGTTTGCCTCCTGCACCTCGGGCGTCTTGTTCGCGAGCACGGTGCCGTACTTCTGCTGCATGTCGGCAAAGCGCTTCAGAGCGTCGAGGCGGCTGCTGCTCGAGGCCGGAATGGAGGCGAGCACGACGACATAGCCGTTGGCTCCGCTGGCGCCGCTTGCGGGGGTACCCGGATCGGCCGCGGCCACCTGCTTCTTCGGGGCGGCCGGAGCCTTGGCCGCGGGAGCCGGCGTCTCGGCGAGCGCGGCCGTGGTATCGGCTGCCGGTGCAGCTGCGGGGGCTGCTGGCGGGGTCGCAGGCTTTGCCTTCGCATGCTTCGCCGGCGGCTTGCTCGCGGGTTGTGCGTCAGGCTTCTGCTGCGGCGGTACTGCGGCTGTTGTCACGTTGTTGCCAGGGTAGTGGCCGCCGAAGCCATCGATGACCGTGAGACCCGGAACCCCAACGCTGTCGGCGGGGGGCGCTGGCGCGGCGTCCGCCGCCGGTGCGGGCGTGGCGGGAGGCGCGGAAGGAGCCGCGGGCGCGGTGGGCGGCACGATTGCACCATCGCGTCCGACCACAACGGTTTGAACCTTGTGCGTGCCGCTGGCGTCGGTATCGGTGGCCGGCGCGCTGCCGGTCTCGTCGCTCGCAGGCGCGCCATCGCCGAGGCGCCCCATGACCTTGCTGTCGGAGTGGGCGAACTGCTTGCCGCCCGGATCGGTCGGGATGGTCTTGGCCGGCGCGCTCTCGCCCTTCACCACCGGCGTGGTCGGGTCCGAAGGCGAGCCGAGCATCATCTTGTAGCCCTGCGCCAAGCCGTAGCCGAGGCCAACCGCGACCACGATCGCGCCGGCGATGCGCAGCATCCAGCTGCCCCGGCGCGGTTCGTCGTATTCGTACTCGCCGCCGTCCTCGTGGTTGTGAGTGGGCTCGAGGGCACCTGAATGGTGGGGCTGGTCGAATCCGATGCCGGCATCGCCGTAGGGCGCCTGTGCAGCGTGCAGCCATTCCGCCTGCGGCTGCAGCGGATCGCGGCCGAAGCCGCCCTGGGCCGGAGCGGGGGCCGGCATGTAGGTGCCGAGATCATAGCTGCGCGCGTCGGGCTGCGGCGCGGGCGCTGCCCATTGGTCGTAGCTCGGAGGCGCGGTGCGCGGCTCGGACGGAGCCGGGAACGACGGCGCGGGAGGCTGCCGGAAGCTTGCCGGATTGAGGGGGGCCGGCTCCTGAGTCGCAAAACTGCGGGCTGCCGGCTGGGCTGGCTGCCCGAACGGCGGCTGGGTGTTGGGGTAGGCCCCGCCCGGCTGCGTGATGGGATCCTGGCGGACGGCGGGGCGGGCAGGAGCGGCCTGCGGATGCTGGGCCTGCTGCGGGTAGTGATAGCCCGTCTGCGGATCGTAGGTCTGCGACGGTTGCTCGGGGTAGGAGGCCTGCGGGTACCCCCCGTTCTGGGGCGCCGCCTGAGGGAGGCGCTGGCCTGCGGCCGGGGCGCGTGCGTTGCGGGGATCCTGCTCGGCGGGGGGGCGCCGCTGCCCCGGTCGTCCAGGATTCGTCATAGCACCGTGGGAGCGAGCCATCGTGTCAGAACCCCTCGAACACTCTTGCGGAGCAATACCCCCGCGAATCGCGAGTCTAGCGCATGGAGTCCGGCGCCTCGACGCCAAGCACCTTCAGACCCGAGGATATCACCTGCTGTGTGGCGGCAATGAGCGCTAGCCGCGCCGCCGTCGTAACCCCGTCTTTTGCTTGGATAAATCGCAAATGTGGCAAATCATTGCCTCGGGTCCACTGGGCGTGGAGCATGGAAGCAAGCTCATAAAGGTAGAACGCCACCCGGTGCGGCTCCTCCGCCTGTGCGGCTCCCGCCATGAGCCGGGGGTAGAAGGCGAGCCGCTTGATGAGGTCGATCTCGCCCGCATCCGTCAGCTTGGATAGGTCGGCCTTGAGCACAGCGGCGCTGTCACGCGTGAGCTCGGGGAACACCTCCTGCGCGTTGCGGAACACGGACGCCGCGCGCGCGTGCGCGTACTGCACGTAGAAGACCGGGTTGTCCTTTGATTGCTCGACCACCTTGGCGAGGTCGAAGTCGAGCGGGGCGTCGTTCTTGCGCATCAGCATCATGAAGCGCACCGGGTCGCGTCCGACCTCGTCGATCACGTCGCGCAGGGCCACGAAGGTGCCGGCCCGCTTCGACATGCGCACGGGCTCGCCCGCGCGCAGCACCTTGACGAGCTGGCACACCAGGATCGCGAAATCGGCCTTGCCGTCCGACAGCGCCGCCATTGCCGCCTTGATGCGCGAGATGTAGCCGATGTGATCGGCGCCGAACACGTTGCGGTAGTGATCGAAGCCGCGGATAAGCTTGTCGTAGTGATAAGCCACGTCGCCGGCGAAGTAGGTGTAGCTGCCGTCCGACTTCATGAGCGCGCGGTCGACGTCGTCGCCGAATTGAGTCGAGCGGAACAGCGTCTGCTCGCGGTCCTCCCACTCCTCGGCATCGTGGCCCTTGGGGCGCGGCAGGCGCCCCTCGTAGATAAGCCCTTTCTTGCGCAGCGCCTCGATCGCCTTCTTGATCTTGTCGGTCTTGCCCGAGGTGAGCGAGGCCTCGGAGAAGAACATCTCGTGCCTGACGTTGAGGGCGGCGAGGTCCGACTTGATCTCGTCGAGCAGCGGCTCGACGGCGGCCGCCTTGACGATCTTGAGCTGCTCGTCCTCCGGCTTCTGCAGAAGCGCGCGGCCGTGCTTGTTGGCGAGCGCCTCCCCGATCGGCTTCAGATACTCGCCGGGATAGAGGCCCGAGGGGATCTCGCCGATATCGTCGCCGAGCGCCTCGCGGTAGCGCAAGAGCACGGACTTCGCGAGGATGTCGACCTGCCCGCCCGCATCGTTGACGTAGTACTCGCGCGTGACCTTGTAGCCGGCGAACTCGAGCAAATTGCAGAGCGCGTCGCCGAACACCGCGCCGCGGCCGTGCCCCACGTGCATGGGGCCCGTCGGGTTGGCAGAGACATATTCGACGTTGACCGTCTCGCCCTTGCCGATGTTGGCGCGCCCGTAGCCGTCGCCCTGCGCGAGAATCGTGCCCACGAGCCGCTGCCAAAATGCGGGCTTCATGGTGAAGTTGAGGAAGCCGGGCCCGGCGATCACCGCCGAGGCGATGTCGGGGTCGCCGTCGAGCTTTGCCTTGAGCTTCTCGGCGATGTCGCGCGGCTTCATGCGCGCGGCCTTAGCCAGCACCAGGGCGGCGTTGCTCGAAAGATCGCCATGGGAGGGATCGCGCGGTGTCTCCACCTCGACCTTGGCGATGGGCAAATCGGGGGGAAGGGCGCCCTCGCTCTTCAGGGCTTCGAGCGCCGCCGCAATGCGCTCCTCGACGTGCGCGAACACGTTCATCGGGCTTGTGGATCCTGCCGATTGCTGCCTGCGTTAAGTCGCGGCCCGCCTAACGCAAATTGGGAGTGGCGTCAAACAGGCGCCGGTGCTCGCCGAGCGCGTAGCGGTCGGTCATGCCGGCGACGAAGTCGGCGATGAGGCGGGCGAGCCGGCGCTCGCTCAAGGCCCGCGAGGCGGCGTGCCAGGCCGCGGGCATCGCCGACGGCTCGGCGAGATAGCGGCCGAAGAGGTCGCGCACGATGCCTTCGGCGTCGCGCATGATGCGCATCACGTGCTCGTGCCGGTAGACGCGTTTCAGGAGAAAGGCCTTGAGCCGGCCGATGTCGCTGGCCAGCGCCGCGGAGAACGCTGCCGTTGCACCGGGAGCGCGGCGGATGTCGTCGGGGGATTGCGGATTGAGCGCAGCGAGCCTGCGCCGCGTCTCGCCCACGAGGTCGGCGATCATGACCGTGATCATGCGCCGGGTGATCTCGTGCACGCGCCGTCCCTCATCGTCGTCCGCCGCGCGGCCACGCTGCGCCTCCTCGACCGCGGGACCGACGAGGGGTTGAAGCTTGAGATCGGCGAGCGCGATAAGGCCCGCGCGCAAGCCATCGTCGATATCGTGCGAGACGTAGGCGATGTCGTCCGACAAGGCCGCAACCTGCGCTTCGGCCGAGGGGTAGGTCGCGAGCTCGAGACTGCGCCAGCTCTCAAGTGCGCGCGCGATCTTGGCGACCGCGCTGCCCGAGTCCTCGGCCTCGGGTCCATTGTGCTTGGCAAGCCCTTCGAGCGTCTCCCAGGTCTGGTTGAGACCGTCGAAGGCCGCGTACTTGCGCTCGAGCACGGTGACGACGCACAGGCTCTGCGCGTTGTGGTCGAAGCCGCCGAACTCACCCATCACCTCGTTGAGCGCGCGCTCGCCCGCGTGCCCGAACGGAGGGTGGCCGAGGTCGTGCGCGAGTGCGATCGCCTCGGCGAGGTCCTCGTCGAGGCGGAGCTGGCGGGCGACCGTGCGCGCGATCTGCGCCACCTCGAGCGAGTGGGTGAGCCGCGTGCGGTAGTGGTCACCCTCGTGAAAGACGAACACCTGCGTCTTGTGCGTGAGCCGCCGGAAAGCGGTCGAGTGCAGGATGCGGTCACGGTCGCGCTGGAACGGGCTGCGGGTTAAGCACTCCGCTTCGGCATGCTGGCGCCCGCGGCTCGCGATCGCGCTCGCGGCATAGGGGCCCGGGGACCGTGCGCCCGGAGGAAGGCCCTCGCCGTAGCCGGCACCCGCCGGTGCGTTCTTGTTGGCTGTCGCGCTCAATGGGGCGGACCACTCGCTGCCGCGCTTGCCGGGCTTTGACTTCGCCCGGCGCACGCTTATCTTCCAGACGGGTGCGCCGGGCAAGGCGCCCCGGCAAAGGAAGCTAAGGAAGCTAAAAAACTAAGGAAGCTAATGAGCGACACCGTCACCGTCACCGACCGCGCCGCCAAGCGCATCGCCGAGATCGTCGCCGGCGAGGCCGCCGCGCGGGCCCTGCGCGTCAGCGTGGAGGGCGGCGGCTGCTCGGGCTTCCAGTACAAGTTCGACCTCGTGCCCGAGGCCGCGCCCGACGATCTCGTGCTCGAGCGCGCAGGCGCCAAGGTCGTGATCGATCAGGTGTCGCTCGGCTTCCTCGCCGGCTCCGAGATCGACTTCGTCGACGATCTCATCGGGGCCTCCTTCCGCATCAAGAACCCGAAGGCGACGGCCTCCTGCGGCTGCGGGACGAGCTTCTCGATCTGACGCGCGGCCCTTTCCCATTCCGTCATTCCCGCGCAGGCGGGAACCCAGTCACGTTAAGGGCAGCAGACAACGTATAACACGCTGCACGGTATCTGGGTCCCCGCCTGCGCGGGGATGACGTCGAGGAGATACGGCGCCCTTGCTGGCCACGCCCGCGATTCTCGAATACCTCTGGTCGCGGCCAGTGCTCGTGGCACACCGCATGGCCCTGGAAAATCATGAAGGTCGCAACCTGGAACATCAACGGCGTCAAGGCGCGGCTCGACTCCGCGCAGGCCTACCTGCGCCAGGCCGCGCCCGACGTGATCTGCCTGCAAGAGATCAAGTGCGTGGACGAGGCCTTCCCCAAGGGCGCCTTCGAGGATCTCGGCTACAACGTCGCCGTCCATGGGCAGAAGGGCTTCCACGGCGTCGCCATCCTGTCGAAGCTGCCGTTCGACGAGGTGGCAGCGCGGCTGCCCGGCCATGAGGGCGACGACCACTCGCGCTACATCGAGGCAACCGTTTCCGCCAAAGGCGGCGTCTTGAAGGTCGCCTCCCTCTATGCACCGAATGGAAACCCCATCGGCACCGACAAGTTCGCCTACAAGCTCGGCTGGCTGAAGCGGCTGCAGGAGCATGCACGGACGCTGCTCGCGGAAGAGCTGCTGCTGGTGCTCGCCGGCGACTACAACGTCATCCCCGAGCCCGCGGACGCCAAGCGGCCCGCGGCCTGGCAGACGGACGCCCTGTTCCAGCCGGAGAGCCGCGCCGCCTACCGCACGCTTGTCAACACCGGCTTCACCGATGCGGTGCGCTTGTGCCACCCCGAGCCCGGCCTCTACACGTTCTGGGACTATCAGGCGGGCGCCTTCCAGAAGGACGACGGCATCCGCATCGATCACCTGCTCCTATCGCCGCAGGCGGCCGACCGCCTCGTCTCGGCCGGCGTCGATCGCTTTACGCGGGCGTGGGAGAAACCATCGGACCACGTTCCGGCGTGGGTCGAGCTCGACCTCTAGCGCTGGTTTAGTGGCAGGTGAGCCCGGTCACCGGCTTGGCGTCGCGAACGGCGGCGTTCCAAACGGCAATGTCGCCGGCGAGCTTGCCGTTCACGAGAAGATAGGCGGCAAGATCGAGGGCGCGCCGGTCCTTCTCCTTCAGCACGAAATCGGTGCCGATGCCGGCGAGGGTCGTCTCCAGGCGCTGCGCCATGCCCTGCCACGTGTCGGCGGCAATGCCGCTCGCGCGCAGAAGCTCCTCGAACCGCGACCCCGAGGCGCCCAAATTGGCCCCGTACTGGCCCTGGAAGTCGGGGTTCATGACATCACGCAGGCCGAGCCTGATGATCAGCGGGCGCACGGCAAGCCGTCCGTCCTCGAACATGTTCCCCCACGAGGTCTTGGACTTCGGGCCGCACGCACCCGTGCGCTTGGTGAGCGAGTGCTCCCAGTTCATGTTGAGCTGATCGGTCTCGACGCCCGTGCCCTCCAGGAACTTGGTGCCGAGGTCCTGCATGAGCGCGACGCCGCTTTCGACCGATTCCACGCCGTGGCCGACGACCGTGTTCTCGTAGGCGTAGCGCTCCTCGTCGCCGCGCTGCTGGAAGCGCGAGCCGTTCGTGTTGAGCCGGTCGAGCGTCGCGTCGATGGCGATGACCAGCACCTTGTGCGGTCCCTCGCTCTCGTCGAGTGCGGCGCGCAGCTGCGTGAAAAGCGTGACGAGGCCGGAGTTGTCGGCGAGCGCGCCGTCGGCGAGGAAGATGCGGCTCCCCTGAAAGAGGATTTTGGTGCCGCAGTGCTGGAGCGCCACGTTGGGATAGGCGAAGGGGAACGCGGAGGAGGCGGCAACCGCATCGGCGAGGCGCACGCTCTTCGGCTCCACGTTGATGAAGGTCAAATCGTTCTCGCTCGTCAGGTCCTGCGGGGCGCTGAGCATCCCCCAATAGCCCTTCGGCTGGTAGAAGGCCGTGTCGATGTAGTGCTTGGAGAACACGAAGCGCACGTGGTTGGCGACGTCAAAGGAGTTCAAATAGAGCGCCGGCCGGCTCGGCAGATCGGCGAGAGTGGCGCCACTAAAGAGCGTCGCGTCGTAGTCGTCGCGCGCGAGCATCCCGCGGTGATAGTTGCTGAAGAGATAGCGCGCCCAGATGCGCGGATCGGTGAGCGCGAGCCCATACCATTCGCGCACGCGGTAGCTCAGCGCTATCTTGTCGAGAAAGCTGCGCCAGGTGGCGGAGTCGGCGTCGGCTGAGCGAAGCTGTTCCCCGTAGGCGACGAAATACGCCGCGGTAAGCGCGCCGCCCGACACGGCGGAGACGGCGTCGATCTGATCGAGCAGCGAGCGGGGACTGGCGGACGAACCCGTCTCGATGCGAACGCTGCTGGCACGCATCTCGCGTAGAATCGCGGCCGCGAGGTAGGCCGCGCGGCTGCCGCCGCCGGAGGCGGCAAGCCCGACGACGGTCGCGCCGGGCTCGAGCTCAACGAATGGCTTGGGGTCGTTGAGGTCGATGCCGCCCTTGATGCGGCCGATCGGCTCGTATGGCGGCATGAGGCGCAGCCACCGCACGCCAATCACCGCGACGGCGGCGACGCCGATCACGGTAAAGCTCCAACCAATGGCTCGGAGTGCACCCCTGAGCATGCCCCCTCCCTCGCACTCGAGAGAGTTGCAGGACGAAGGGACCAAGGCAAGGGGCGCCGCGCCGGTAGGTTACTTGTCGCAATCGATGGTGATGGTCACGCCCGTCGCCGGCAAGAAGCGCTTGCAGCCGACGTTGCGCGGAGGCGTATCTGGCGCTTCATCGGTCTTGTCCGGCCGCGCATTGCCGTTGCCCTTGTCCAGCGCCGCATTGGCTGTGTCGACACCGTCGAGCGCATTGAGCCGGTCGCGCGCCTTGCGTTGCACGCTCCGCCCCTCGAGGAAGCTCGCCGGCTGGGCGAGCGCCTGCCGATAGCGGGACTTCGCCGCAGGCTTGTCGCCGCGGGCCTCCAGGATGCGGCCCTTCAACACGAGAGCGGGAGCGAGCGAGTCCTTGAGCTCGAACGCCTTGTCGATGTCGGCGGAGGCGGCATCGAGGTCGTTCTGGGCAAAGGCGACAGCGGCGCGCACGTAATAGGCGCCGGCCTTGGCCTCGCCGTCGGCGAGAACCTTATCGGCCTCGGCACGCGCCGCGTCGTAGTCGCTCTTGTCGGCCTTGAGCAGGGCCCGCAGCAGCCGCACCTGTGGCTGCTTGGGCTTCAGATCGGCCGCTTTTTCGACGTCGGCTACGGCGCCGTCGTAGTCCTGCCTGGCGCGCCTCAGCACGGCGCGGCTGTAGTAGGCGCCCCAGTCCTTGGGGTCGACCTTGATGGCGCGGTCGAAATCCTCGAGCGCCTTGTCGGGGGCATCCTGGTCATCACGCACGAGGCCACGCGCGTGGAAACCGCGCGCGAAATCGGGGTTGAGGGAGACGACCCGGTTGAAGTCGGCCAGCGCCGCATCGAGATCGCCTGCCTTGCGATAGCCCGAGCCGCGGTTGAAGTAGCCGATGTAGAACTGTTCGCGCGGCAGACGCCTGCTGTTCATCACACGGGTGCAGGCATTGGCCGACTCGCGTCCGTTGGCCGCGGTGCAGCTCGCGAGATCCTCGTTCATTCCGGCAAAGCTCGGCGACGCCAAAGCGGCCAACAGAAGCAACCCTGCGCCAAGGGATGAGGCGCGCATCATGGGGGGTCTCCTATGCACTCTGGTTGCGATTTGAGCCGGTGCTGTGGCCTTGCAGCCTGCAGCAAATGCTAGCGTGCATCTTTACGGGAAACCCACCATCCCCACTGTTCCCGGCGGAACAGCGCAGCGCAGCAAACGCACGGCCGAGAGATCGTGCCGACCCTTCCGAAACGCCCGTCGGCTGGGCACTTCCGAGCGATGCCGGCGGCGTCGGCGAGCACTGTGCACTGCCGTTGCCGTCACATTCGACGGAAGAACCATTCAATCTCCCGTTACGAATTTCGGCGATTGTTGCGGGCAGAGGGGCACCTGTTCACAACGCCTTGTGTTCTGTGTGGGCAACGCCCATCTCGTGTAATCTCAGCGGCGTATCGCTTGGCCATCTCGCCTTTTCGAAGGTCCGTCATGAACAGACAGGTCGCGCAAAATCATTGGACTGCTGCCGACGCTTCTCGGCCGTCGCGCAGATGGGTACGCAAGCTCGCGTTTCTGCCAATCACGGCGCTCGCGATAACGGGCGCCGTGGCTAAGACCACGCCGGATTCCGGCTCGCTCGCCGGCTCCTGGAGTGGCGGCGGTTGGGTCTCCTTCTCCAGCGGCAACAAGGAGAGAGCCCGCTGCCACGCCAACTACAGTCGCGCAGGCGGCGATTCCTACTCGCTGTCGGCGACGTGTGCCACGAGCTCGGGCAAGGCCTCACAGACGGCCACCGTCTACAAGGTCAGCGATGGCCGCTACCGGGGCAGCTTCTTCAACTCGGACTTCAACGTGCACGGCACCATTCGCGTGGCGGTGCACGGCAACACGCAGGACGTGAGCCTCGCTGGCGATGGCGCCTCCGCCGCGCTCAGCCTCTCGCGTCATTGAGCTGCCCCCGAGCCACGCGCGCACGCTAATTAGGACCGCATCCGCAAAACGGATGCGGTCCTAATTGCGTTTTGAAGGGGCTTTCATGTCCGATCCCGCAGCCTTCCGCCTTTCGGTGATCCAGGGCGATATTACGAAGGTCGAGGCCGACGCCATCGTGAACGCAGCCAACAGCGGCTTGCTTGCGGGCGGCGGCGTGTGCGGGGCGATCTTCCGGGCAGCCGGCGCCGATGTCCTCACGGCAGCTTGCCGCGCGATCGGCGAATGCCGGACCGGGTCGGCGGTGATCACGCCCGCGTTCGGCATCAAAAGCGCGAAGCACATCATCCACGCCGTCGGGCCCATCTATGCGCACCACGATCCCGCCGAGGCCCGGCGCCTGCTCGTCTCGGCTTATGCTGCAGCGATCCGGCTCGCCGCCGAGAACGGCTGCGCGTCGATTGCATTTCCCGCAATCAGCACGGGCATCTACGGTTATCCGCTGGAGGAAGCCTGCCGCACGGCAGTCGAGGTGTGCCGGAGAGAGGGCGCGGCGGCGGGTCTCAAGATCAAGCTCGTCGCCTTCGATGCAGCGACGGCGAGCCGCCTGCGCCGGCTCGTCGATGCGGCGGCCTAGCTTGCTTGATGATTACTGCCGGGGAGCGGGAGCGCCGACGGCGCCGACATCGCGCATGCCGGGGCTGTTCGCGCCTTTGAGGAAGTCCTGCTGTCCGGGCGGTGCCACCTTGCCCGGCTGCGCCGACACTACGCCCATGTCGAAGGGCACCGGCTCGCCGTTCTGGCAGGTGCGCACGGCCTGCGTGCTGAGCGGGCCGAGGCCCGTGCGGTCGCGCACGTCTTCCGGCTTGCGGCCATAGCGCGTGCGCCAATCGGCGACGAGACCGGTCGCCTGCTTGCGGATGCCCTGCGCCGCGCCGCAGTAGATGTTCTGGTAGATGTCCTCGATCCACACGCGCTCGTAGGGAGGCGCGTTGGCGACCGCCACCGAGATGAGCGCGAGAGCGCGCACGGGGTCGGCCGGCATGTCCTTGCCGCGCCACAAGAGGTCGGCGAGGAACGCCTGCGCACCGGGGTGCCCCTTCTGGCTCAGCACCGACAGCCAGTGCTTGGCGTAGTTGGTGTCCTTCTCGATGCCCTCGCCGCGCAGATAAAGCTTGGCGAGCTCGAACTGCGCGTCCTCGTCGCGAAAGAACTGCGCGGCCTCGCGCAGATACTCGGCCGCGATGCGCGCGTTCGGCTTCACGCCCGCCTCCGGCAAGCCGTTGAGCTGGTAGCCGGCGATCTGCGTCATGGCTTTGGCGACGTAAGGCGCACGCTGATCGTCGTCGGGATCGACGTCGGTGTGCTCGTCGGCGATCTTCATGTAGAGCTCGTAGGCCTTGACGTGATCGGTGTGCGAGCCGTTGTTGTCCGAATAGATGCGGGCGAGGTAGTAGGGCGCGAGGAAGAGCTTCGCATCGGCCGCGTACTCGAGCGCGGGAATCGCGATCTCGTAGTAGCCGCCGTTGAAGGCGCCGATGCCCTGCTCGAGCGCGTCCTGGGGCGAGCGGTAGCTGCCCGCGATCGCGGCAGCACAAAGCGCGCTCAAGCCGAGCGCGAGCCCCGCGATCACCGCCCGGATCGTCTGCCTAGATGTCCGCATAACAGACCACTTCCGCTTTGCCGCCGGCATGGGTGACGGCGCCATTGCGCGCCGGCCCGACCAGGTTGGCATATTTTCTTAGCGCGCCACTTTGGTAGGGATTGGGCGGCGCCCGCCATACTTTTGCCCTAGCCGCCAACTCCGCCGCGTCGAGTTCCACGTCTAACGTGCCCTTTTCCGCGTCGATCGAAATAATGTCGCCATCTTTCAGGAGGCCGATCGGGCCGCCGACCGCGGCCTCCGGCCCCACATGTCCGATGCAGAACCCGCGGGTGCCGCCCGAGAAGCGCCCGTCGGTAATGAGCGCGACCTTGCCGCCGGCGCCTTGGCCGTAGAGCGCCGCCGTGGTCGAGAGCATCTCGCGCATGCCGGGGCCGCCCTTGGGGCCCTCGTAGCGGATGATGATCACGTCGCCGTCCTTGTACTGGCGCGCCTCGACCGCGCGGAAAGCGTCCTCCTCGCAATCGAAGACGCGCGCGGGGCCACGGAACTGCAGCTCCTTCATGCCGGCGATCTTCACGATCGCGCCTTCGGGCGCGAGCGAGCCCTTCAAGCCCACGACGCCGCCCGTCTTGGAAAGCGGATTGGACACCGGCCGCACGACCTTCTGGTCGGCGTTGAACTGCACGCTCTCGAGGTTCTGGCGCATGGTGCGCCCCGTCACGGTGAGGCAATCGCCGTGCAGGAACCCGCCGTCGAGCAGGGTCTTCAGAATCTGCGGGATGCCGCCGATGTCGTAGACGTCCTTGGCGACGTAATTGCCGCTGGGCTTCAAGTCGGCGATGTAGGGCGTGCGCTTGAAGATCTCGGCGACCGCAAAGAGGTCGAAATCGATGCCCGCCTCGTGCGCCATGGCGGGCAGGTGTAGCGCCGCATTGGTCGAGCCGCCGGTCGCGGCCACGATGGCCGCCGCGTTCTCGAAGGCCTCGCGCGTGGCGATGTCGCGCGGACGGATGCCGCGCGCGAGCAAATTCATGACCGCCTTGCCGCTCTCGAGCGCATAGACGTCGCGGCTCTCGTAGGGAGCCGGTGCGCCGGCCGAGCCCGGAAGCGCAAGCCCGATGGCCTCCGATACGCAGGCCATGGTGTTGGCGGTGAACTGGCCGCCGCAGGAACCCGCGGACGGGCAGGCGTGGCACTCGAGGTCGTGCAGCTCCTCGGCCGTCATGCGGCCGGCTGAGTACATGCCGACACCTTCGAACACGTCGACCACGGTGACATCGCGGCCCTTGAACCGGCCGGGAAGGATCGAGCCGCCGTACATGAACACCGACGGCACGTTGAGGCGCAGCATGGCCATCATGATGCCGGGCAGCGACTTGTCGCAGCCGGCGATGCCGACGAGCGCGTCGTAGCAATGCCCGCGCATGGTGAGCTCGATCGAATCGGCGATCACCTCGCGGGAGACGAGCGACGACTTCATGCCCTGGTGGCCCATGGCGATGCCGTCGGTCACGGTGATGGTGCAGAACTCGCGCGGCGTGCCGCCGGACTCGTCGACGCCGGCCTTCGCCGACTGCGCCTGGCGCATCAGCGCGATGTTGCAGGGAGCGGCCTCGTTCCAGCACGACACCACGCCGACGAGCGGGCGGTGGATGTGCTCCTCCTCGAGGCCCATGGCGTAGTAGTAGGAACGATGGGGCGCGCGCGTCGGCCCCTCGGTCACGTGCCGGCTCGGAAGTTTCGACTTGTCGAACGTCTTGGCGTCCATATAGTCCCTACGTCCTCGCAGCTTCGGATGCGGATGATCGGATGCGCCTATATGGGTATTCCGCCTCGCATCGGGCGGAGGCTGCTCCGAGCAATCGCAACGACGTGCCTCGCGCGGCGGCGGCTCTTCGCCACATCCGCGTGTCCCCTCCATTTCCCGTGTGATCCAGGCTGCCGGTCCATTGTGGCTCAATGGTGGCAGATGCGCACCGCAATCGTGGCTCATCTGCCACATCTAACAGCAGCGTAAATTCGTAAAGGGCGTCCTAACGCCCGCCGCCCTTACTAGGCCGCGGCCTCGAGGCGCTTCACCGCGGCGCGCAGGCGCTTCAGCGTCTCCTCGAGCTCGGCCTTGCGCTCGCGCGCTTCCTCGACCGCCTCTTCCTTGGCCTTGGCCATGAACTGCGGGTTGGAGAGCTTGGCGTCCATCTTGTCGAGATCGCCCTGCGCCTTCTCGATCTCGCGGCCGAGCCGTTTCATCTCGGCGCCGGTGTCGATGATGCCGGCGAGCGGCAGCGCCGCGGACGTGTCGCCGATGACGATCATGGCCGCACCCTTGGGCGCCGCCTTGGGGAAGGTGATGCTCTCCAGGCGCGCGAGCCGGCTGATGGTCTCCTGGTGCTTCCTCGCGCGCTCCTTGAGCGCGGCGTTGGCGCCCGGGAGCGCGAGCGGAATCTTGGCGGCGACAGGAACGTTCATCTCGGTGCGCACCGAGCGGATCTCGCTCACGAGGCGCACGACCCAGCCGATCTCCTCATCGACGGCCTCGTCCGCAAGCCCGGACAGCGTGGGCCATTGGCTCAGCGCCAGCAGCGATTGGCGCCGCTCCCCGTGCTCCACCATGTGCGCCCACAGCTCTTCGGTGATGAAGGGCATGAACGGGTGCAGGAGCTTGAGGATCTGATCGAGCGTCCAGGCGACGGTCGTGCGCGTCTCCGACTTCGCCGCCTCGTCATCGCCCGTGAGCGTCGGCTTGATCAGCTCGAGATACCAGTCGCAGAACACGCCCCACACGAACTCGTAGATGGCGGAGGCGGCCTCGTTGAACTTATAGGCCTCGATTGACTCGGTGACGGCGCGCGCCGCACGCTCGGTCTCGCCCACGATCCAGCGGTTGAGCGTCTCCTGCACCGAGTTGGGGTCGAAGTCGCGGCGGCGCACGCACTCGTTCATCTCGGCAAAGCGCGAGGCGTTCCACAGCTTGGTCGCGAAGTTGCGGTAGCCCTCGACGCGGTTGGTGGAGAGCTTGATGTCGCGCCCCTGCGCGGCCATGGCGGCGAGCGTGAAGCGCAGCGCATCAGCGCCGTAGGTGTCGATGAGGCCCAAGGGATCCATGACGTTGCCCTTCGACTTCGACATCTTCTGCCCCTTCTCGTCGCGCACGAGGGCATGGATGTAGACGTCGCGGAACGGCACCTCCTGCATGAAGTGGAGGCCCATCATCATCATGCGCGCGACCCAGAAGAAGATGATGTCGAAGCCGGTGACGAGCGTGCTCGTCGGGTAGTAGCGGGCAAGCTCCGGCGTCTCATCGGGCCAGCCGAGGGTGGAGAACGGCCACAGCGCGGAGGAGAACCAGGTGTCGAGTACGTCGGGATCACGACGCAACTTGATTGGCTGTTTTGACTTGTTGCCGTGAACGAATGTGCTCGACCACTCGCGGTACTCCTCGTCCGAGGAAGCAACGGTGATTTCGGTTCCGGCGGGATAAAGGCGCTTTGCGGCCTTGATCGCCTCAGCTTCCGTCTGAGCAACAAATATCTCTCGGTGAAATACGGCCTTTCCAGCAAACGCCGAAACAGGCTCAGTGCCATATGTGGCTGGATTTTCTGGGCCATACCAGGCCGGGATCTGGTGCCCCCACCACAATTGCCGCGAGATGCACCACGGCTGGATGTTGCGCATCCACTCGAAGTAGGTCTTCTCCCAGCTCTTGGGCACGAACACCGTCTTGCCGCCCTCCACCGCGGCGATGGCGGGCTTCGCGAGCTCCCCCGCGTTCACGTACCACTGGTCAGTGAGCCACGGCTCGATGATGACGTTGGAGCGATCGCCGTGCGGCACCGTGTGCGCCGTCGGCTCGATCTTCTCCAAGAGGCCGAGCACCTCCAAATCGGAGACGACGCGCTTCCTCGCTTCGAAGCGATCAAGGCCGCGGTACTCCGGCGGGGGCACGTCGTTCATGCGCGCCTGATCGTCGAGCACGTTGATCTGCTCGAGCTTGTGGCGCTTGCCGACCTCGAAGTCGTTGAAGTCGTGCGCCGGCGTGATCTTCACAGCGCCCGAGCCCTTCTCGGGGTCGGAGTATTCGTCCGCGACGATCGGGATCTCGCGCCCGACGAGCGGCAGCTTCACCTTCGCCTTGGCCTTGATCAGCGCGGCATAGCGCTCATCGCTCGGGTGCACGGCGACGCCCGTATCGCCCAGCATCGTCTCGGGCCGCGTGGTGGCGACGACGATGTAGTCCTTGTCGTAGCCCGGCACCTTGGCCGCTAGCGGATAGCGGAAGTGGTACATGTGCCCGGACGGATTGCGGTCGAGCACTTTTGCCAAGGCTTTTGCGTCGAACGGCTTCTCGGGATCGCCCGCCGTCCATGAGAACGTGCCCTTGGCGTCGACCTGCACCACCTCGAGGTCGGAGATCGCGGTTTGGAACTTCGGGTCCCAGTTGACGAGCCGCTTGTCCTTGTAGATGAGCCCCGCGTTGTAGAGATCGACGAAGACCCTGGTGACGGCGCGGACCATCTGGTCGTTGGCGTCCCCGCGTTTCCCCATGGTGAAGCGCTCGCGCGACCAATCACACGAGGCCCCGAGGCGCTTCAGCTGATTGAGGATCGCCGAGCCGCTCTCCTCCTTCCACGCCCACACCCGCTCGATGAATTTCTCGCGGCCTAGCGCCCGCCGGTTCGGCTCCTGCCGCTCCATGAGCTGGCGTTCCACCACCATCTGCGTGGCGATGCCGGCGTGATCGGTGCCGGGCTGCCAGAGCACGTCCCTGCCGCGCATGCGCTCGAAACGGCACAGCACGTCCTGCAGCGTGTTGTTGAGCGCATGCCCCATGTGCAGCGAGCCCGTGACGTTGGGCGGCGGGATGACGATGGAATACGCCGCGGCGTCCTTGCGGTCGGGACGCCCGGCGCGAAAGGCCTGCGCCTCCTCCCATTCGGCATGGACGCGCGGCTCGATCTCGGCGGGTTGATACGTCTTGTCGAGCATCGGGGGTTCGGCAGCCGTTTGGCGGATCGCAAGCCGACGGTCCTACGATCTTGGTTCCCGCGCTGTCAACGGTGGATGGAGCAGGCGCCGAGCCTTAAAGGCTCGGTGCAACCCGCTCGGATCACAGGAGGATTGCCCTCGCTCACGCCTTGCCGGGGCCCTTGCTGCCTCTCGTCAGCTCACTGCGCAGCGCCGCTTCCACGATGCGGGGCATGTTCTCGGCGAGCCACTGGCGCAGCATGGGCCGCAGCAGCTCGGCGGCGGCGCCGTCGAGTTCCGGCACGCTGTCGCCCGCCGGAGGGGCTGCCGCCGCGGGCGCGGGCAGCGTGGACTCGCCTCTCTTGTGGGCGGCGACCGACTTCTCGACCCCTACGCCCTTGTCGCTGACGCCCTTGATGAAGGCCATGCCCGAGGTGAACACGGACAGCGACGAAGGCTCCTTCGTGACCATCTCCAGCATGGCATCGACCAGCGCTTCGGAGGGAGCACCCGCGGCGGTCACGGCCGGCTGCTCGCCGATGGCTGCCTTCACGACCTCTGCCGGCGCCGGTGTCTCTGCCGCAGGCGGTTCCGATCGCGCGACGGTCTGCGGCGCCGCCTCTTTCGCCGGCTGGGCTGCGGCGCCAACGCGGCTGCCGAGAGGGGCCGGCGTAGCGCTCGGCGCGGGAGCAGACGGGGTCGCGGGTGCCGGATATCGCGATGGCATAGCGATGACGCGCTGCGCATCCCCTCTCGTTTCTGCGACGGGCGTCGGCCGCGCGGCGGGCGCAGCCGGTGCGCGGTCGGCGCGCACGCCGAAGGGAACTGTGGGGCCGCCACCGCCACGCGAAGGCTCGGCGGGTCGGCTCGGTGCGGCAGACGCTGACGCGCGGCCAGCAAACGAGGAAAGCGGATCAATAACTCCGCTGCTGCCTTTATCGAGAAGGTCGGAGATGCGCTCCTCGAGCGTGCGGCGCTGCTCGGCCGGTTGCGCCGCGGCCTTGATCGCCTCCGACAGGCTACCATAGCTCGTGCGCGCGGCCGACGCCGCCGGGTCGGGCTCGGCGCGGGCCGGCGAGGAGGCCTCGGGATAAGGGTTGCGCGCCACCGGGTCCGGCTGCGGGCGCGGCGCTCCGCGGTCGTCGGAGATCATCTTGCGAATGGACGCAAGGATGTCCTCCATGCTCGGCTCTGCTGCGAACTGCGCTTTGGTCATGCGTCCTACCCTCGCAACACAACGCACGTCCGCGGCTCATTCTGGCGCCGGCGCGCGGCTGGGCGTTCACGGTCCTACAATGCAGTGGCCCGCCCATCAACCCGTCGCGGGCCCGCCGCCGATGACCCCACATCTCGGCGCAGCATGGCGAACGGCGCTACCAAAAAAGCGCAGGCAGCGACCTTCGTTAGGGGGGAGGCTAGCGGCGATCCTTGGCGGTCTTGTGGCGCCAAGGGCCTATTTCGCGGGGGGCAGCGGGGGCGGAGCTTCCTCCACCGGGGTGGTGTCGAGCTGCTCGACGCGGCCGTCGGCGTGCGTGATGGAGACGCCGATCCACTTGCGGCGCACCTCCTTGTAGTGCACGACCGGGTCGTAGACGTAGGCCGCC
>DATIZL010000186.1:0-3041 GCA_035517115.1 Hyphomicrobium sp. | reverse complement strand
TTTGGGCTGCACCCACTTCCCGTTGGTGGAGGACCTGTTCCGTCGCCATCTCCCCCCGTTTGCCCGCATCCTTTCGCAGCCCGATGTGGTCGCCGACAGCTTCGAGGACTACCTCGCGCGGCATGCCAACTATGTGGAGGGGGCGAGCGGCGGATCGCTGCGGCTTTTGACGACGGGCGAGCCCGAGGAAACCAGCACGCGTGCCCGTGTGTTCTGGCCCGAGGTTGGCGCCTTCGAGCGTACGGTCACCTGATTTCCCCTCGCAACGACGGCCCCCTCCCCCCTATATCTAGGCTCCCGCCGACGAGGAGCGCCCCATGGCCGGCAAATCGCACCACCACGGCTCGCATGCCGCAACGCCTGCGCACGTGCACGACAAGGGCTGCTGCAAGGAGCCATCGGCAGAAGCCGAGGCGGCACGCGTGAAGGACCCGGTGTGCGGGATGACGGTCGACCCGCACAAGACACCACACCGGGCCGAGCACGGCGGGCGCACCTACTATTTCTGCGCCGCCGGCTGCCGCACCAAGTTCGTGGCAGATCCGGGACGCTATCTGGCACCCACGGAGGCACATGCCGAGCCGGCAAAGCCGGGCGCCATCTACACCTGCCCCATGCACCCCGAGGTGCGCCAGGTGGGCCCGGGCTTCTGCCCGATCTGCGGTATGGCGCTAGAGCCGGTCGAGGTCACCGCCGAGCACGGCGATCATCCCGAGCTCATCGACATGCAGCGGCGGTTCTGGATCGGGTTTGCGCTCACGGTGCCCGTAGTCGCCTTGGAGATGGGGGGTCACCTCACCGGGCTCCGTCATCTTCTCGGTCAGGCGCTCTCAAACTGGATCCAACTCCTGCTGGCAACACCGGTCGTTCTGTGGGCCGGTGCGCCGTTCTTCGAGCGCGGCTGGCGCTCGGTCGTGACGCGCAAGCTCAACATGTTCACCCTGATCGCGCTCGGCACCGGTGCCGCCTGGGCCTACAGCGTCGTCGGGACGCTGTTCCCCGGCCTCTTTCCTCCAGCGATGCGTGGAGCGGATGGCGCCGTGCCCGTGTACTTCGAGGCTGCGGCCGTCATTACCGTGCTGGTGCTGCTCGGCCAGGTGCTCGAGCTCAGGGCCCGCGAGAAGACGAGCGGGGCCATTCGCGCGTTGCTCAATCTTGCGCCCAAGACCGCGCGGCTCATCGAAGCTAGCGGTGCGGAACGCGAGGTGCCACTCGCCGAGGTCGAGGTCGGCAATAAGCTGCGCGTGCGCCCGGGCGAGGCGGTCCCGGTCGACGGCAAAGTCATCGAGGGCCGCAGCGCGGTCGATGAGTCGATGGTGACGGGCGAATCCATGCCGGTCACCAAGTCCGTGGGCGACACCGTCATCGGTGGCACCTTGAACCGCAGCGGCAGCCTCGTCATCGAGGCCGAGCGGGTCGGGCGCGACACCATGCTTGCCCGCATCGTGGCGCTCGTGGCCGAGGCGCAGCGCAGCCGCGCTCCGATCCAGCGGCTCGCCGACACGGTCTCCGGCTGGTTCGTTCCTGCCGTGATTGCGGTTGCGATTCTCGCCTTCGCCGCCTGGGGCCTCTGGGGCCCGGAGCCGCGCCTCTCCTATGCGGTCGTCGCTGCAGTCGCGGTGCTGATCATTGCCTGCCCCTGCGCGCTCGGGCTCGCCACGCCCATGTCGATCATGGTCGGCGTCGGGCGCGGAGCAGAAGCGGGTGTCCTCATCAAGAACGCAGAGGCCCTCGAGCGCCTGGAGAAGGTCGACACGCTCGTCGTCGACAAGACCGGCACGCTGACCGAGGGCCGGCCGGCGGTCACGGGCGTGCAGACCGCTCCCGGCTTTAGCGAGGCCGAGGTCGTGCGCCTTGCCGCAAGCGTGGAGAAGGCGAGCGAGCATCCGCTCGCGGCCGCCATTGTGGCCGCCGCTGCCGAGCGCAAGCTGACGCTCATCCCCGCGAGCGACTTTGATGCGCCGACCGGAAAGGGCGTGCTCGGGACGGTCGACGGCAAGCGCGTCGCGCTCGGGACCGCCAAGTTCCTGCGCGAGCAGCACGTCGACGTCGCGCCGCTGGAGAAGGCCGCCGAGGATTACCGCCGCGACGGGGCCACGGCCATCTTTGTCGCCGCCGACGGCAAGGCGGCGGGTGTCATCGCCATCGCCGACCCGGTCAAGGCCTCCACCCCGGCAGCGCTCGCGGCGCTGAAAGCCGACGGCGTGCGCGTGGTCATGCTGACAGGCGACAACCGCACCACGGCCGAGGCCATCGCCCGCCGCCTCGGCATGTCCGAAATTGAGGCCGAGGTGCTCCCTGATCAAAAGAGCGCGGTCGTCGAGAAGCTGAAGCGCGAGGGCCGCGTCGTCGCCATGGCCGGCGACGGCGTCAACGACGCGCCTGCGCTGGCCGCTGCCGATGTGGGTATCGCCATGGGCACCGGCACCGATGTGGCCATCGAGAGCGCCGGCGTGACGCTGTTGAAGGGCGATCTCACCGGCATCGTGCGCGCGCGGCGACTGTCGGAGGCGGTGATGCGCAACATCCGCCAGAACCTGTTCTTCGCCTTCATCTATAACGCGGCGGGCGTCCCGGTCGCGGCGGGTGTGCTTTATCCAGCCTTCGGCCTCCTCCTGTCGCCCGTCATCGCCGCGGCCGCCATGTCGCTGTCCTCCGTCAGCGTCATTGCCAACGCCATTCGCCTGCGCACCGTTAAGCTCGACGGCTGAGCACCGAAGCTCGACCGTAAATCGCGAAAATTGCCGCGCCTCTGGTGACAGCGCCCTTGCATTCCAATATCTGCCTGCCTTGGACGCGGCCTCAAGCTGAGATCGACGGCATGAACGAGACAGAGTTGGATGTGAGCGCACATACGCTGACCGTGCCGCCGGAGTGGGCGCCGCAAGCGGCAATCTGGACGGCTTGGCCCGCCGATGCCGCCGAATGGAACGGCGACCTCGAGGCGCCACGCCGCGACGTGGCGGCGCTCGTCCGCGCGCTCATCCCCCACAACAGGATCCGCCTGTTGGTCAATGATGCGGAGGCGGAGGCTTCCGCAC
>DATIZL010000185.1:0-3020 GCA_035517115.1 Hyphomicrobium sp. | reverse complement strand
CGCCCCTCGCTCCGGGCAGACACCGTCCGATCGATGGGCGCAATGAATGAGCAAGATGCGCGAGAAAGCGGCCTTAGGCTGAAAGTGTGGGTTGCGCCAGGGCACGAAGTCGCTCCGCTCCAGCCCGCTGCGCGGGGGGCGTGAGCTGAGAGGCCGGTAGCAAGCCGATAGAATAGCGATGGCGCGACATGCGTCGCCACGATCTGGCGGCCGAGATCTGGCACATGAAGGAGCCGCAGAAGCTGCCGCCCGTGTTGAGCCCTGAGGAGGTCAAGCGCGTTCTGACCATGGCGACGAGCCTCAAGGCGCGCGCGATGCTGACGCTCGCGTATGGATGCGGGCTACGGGCCAGCGAAGTGGTGCGGCTGCGAGCCGGCGACATCGACAGCGAGCAGATGATCATCCGCATCGTGCAATCGAAGGGCCGCAAGGACCGCAATGTGATGCTTCCGGCCGAGATCCTCGACCTGTTGCGGCGATGGTGGAAGAAGCGGCCGACCAAGCGCGACGCCGGGGTTGCGCGGGAACACCGTTGGTTGTTTCCCGGTCGCATCGATCGTCACCCGACGACTGCGCGCCAGTTCGGCCGGCTGTTCAAGGAGGCGGCGAAAGCCGCGGGCCTGCGTAAGGCGGTCTCTCTTCATTCGCTGCGCCATTCCTTCGCAACCCATCTGCTCGAGGACGGCAAGGACATCCGGCTGATCCAGGCGTTGCTTGGGCACGAGAAGCTCGACACGACGGCTCGCTACACCCGCGTGGCGACAGGACTCATCGCCAAGATCGAAAGCCCGCTCGCGCGCCTGAGCCTGCCGCCCCGCAAACGTCAGAGGCGAGCCGTCGAGGAACCGACGGCGCAATAGCGCCGCCGGTTCATGAGTCGACCCGCTCTGGAGGTCGCGGACATCCTCCGCGACCACGGTCCCGCTTGGCGCGAGGTCAACCGCGGCCATGTGAGCCTCGATCAGCTGAAGGTGATGAGCGCGGTCGAGCGCTGCCGCACGGCGGCGCTCGGCGGGCATGTCGCGCAGTGCGAGAACTCAGGGTGCGGCCATACGCTGATCGCCTACAATTCCTGCCGCAACCGGCATTGTCCGAAGTGCCAGGCCGCGGCGTCGCGCCGATGGCTGGCCGAGCGCGAAGCGGAGCTGTTGCCCGTCCCGTACTTTCACGTCGTGTATACGCTGCCGGGCAAGCTGCGCGAGATCGCCTACCACAACAAGCGCGTGGTCTACGACCTCTTGATGAAGGCGGCGGCCGAGACGACGCTCGCCATCGCCGCCGACCCCAAGCGCCTCGGCGCGCGGATCGCGATCACCGCCGTGCTGCACACGTGGGGCTCGACGCTCACCCATCATCCGCACGTGCATATGATCGTGCCCGGCGGGGGACTCTCGCTCGACGGCGCGCGATGGGTCGCCTCCCGCTCCAACTTCCTCGTGCACGTCAACCTGCTCGGGCGTCTCTTCAGCGGCAAGATGCTGGCGACGCTTGCCGATGCGCACGACGCCGGCCAGTTGAAGTTCTTCAACGTCCATGCTGGGCTCGCCGACAAGAAGACGTTCAGGCGCTTCCTCGCCCCACTGCGGCGCGTCAAGTGGGTGGTTTATTGCAAGGCGCCGTTCGCGGGACCGAAGCAAGTCCTGCGCTATCTTTCCCGTTACACGCACCGCGTCGCCATCTCGAACCGCCGCCTCATCGCAGCCGACGACGCCGGAGTCGCGTTCCGCTGGAAGGACACTCGCATCGAAGGTCCGGGCCGTTGGAAGACGATGCGGCTTCACCCGCACGAGTTCATCCGCCGCTTTCTCCTGCACGTGCTGCCCAAGGGCTTCCACCGCATTCGCCACTACGGGCTCTTCGCCAGCGCCAACCGCGCCGAGAATATCGCGATAGCCCGCGCATGCCTCGATGTCGCCCCGCCCGCCGCCGATCCGCAGCACAAGCCAGACGTCGCGCCGGATGCGCCACGCGCACGCGCTTGCCCATGCCCGCGTTGCGGCGCCCCCATGATCGTGATCGAGACGTTCGCACCCGGCTGCGAGCCGAGGTGGCGGCCGGCCCCGAGCGGGTTCGACACCTCATGAGCCGCACATCCTCCCCGCGCCGCCTTCCGCTCCCTCTGCGCTCGCCCCACGCGGGCCACGATCTCTCTCGACCCAATTCATGGCAATCAATGCGCCCGGCGCCCGCTCATACCCTCCAAGAGCCGGCTGAGACGCTGTTCTCGCTCTCTCGCCAGCTCCCGCTGGCAGGCCTGCAGGTCCCCTCGCTCCAGGGTAGCGGCCCCCATCGAACCGGCCCTCGCATCAAATCGCCATAGCGCGCGCCGCCCGGCCGGCGCCAACCTTCCCGCGACTTCGTGCCTCGACGCTTTTTGGACGCCGGCCGGCTGCGCATGCGGAAAGTCTCGGCGCTGCCGGCGTCCAAAAACCTGTACAATTCCGGCCAATGGCGGACGACAAGATCATGCGACTCCACGCCCGGATGGCGACGATCGAGAACGGGATTGCCTTTCTCCGGGACGAGATGCCCTGGCTCGCCTGATTACTTGTGCGAGCTCATGGCCTTCCCGGCGGGCGGGACGACGACCAGCTCGACTCGACCGCATGAGGCCGTTGCCTGGACGAAGCGCCGGACAGGGAGGCGTGGAAGACCGCCGGACATGCTGGTTCCACAATCGTCAGGCTGCGGACGATCGACGAGGCGCCAGCCGTCGCGGGGGTCGGCCCCGGCGCCTGTGATCGCCGTCACAGCGCGACGCGCGGCGCGGTGCGACGCTAACTGTCCCGAGGTTCGAGGTCGCGCATGATTTCGGGACCGTCGTCCGGGCTATCGCGCAGTTGGGGAGACCAGAGGGAGAGACAAGGTGAACTCATCGGTCGCCGTCGATCACGCGGTGCTCGCCGAAGAAATCCCGCTCGATCGGATCGACGTCAGCGATCCCAAATTGTATCAGCAGGACACTTGGCAGCATTATTTCCGCCGCCTGCGTCGGGACGGCCCGTGCATCACTGCAAGGA
>DATIZL010000184.1:0-22968 GCA_035517115.1 Hyphomicrobium sp. | reverse complement strand
ATCGCGAAGGCGCAGGAGCTCTCCGACAAGGGCAGCGTCACCGCGAAGGACGCCTACGACAAGGCCAAGGAGGAGGCGGGCCCCGCGCTCGAGAAGGCGAAGGAGCAAGCCAAGGAAACCTACGAGCAGGTGAAGAAAGAGGCGGGCCCTGCGCTCGAGAAGGCCAAGGAGCAAGCCAAGGAGACGTACGAGGAGATCAGGAAGGAGGCGGGGCCCGCGCTCGAGAAGGCCAAGGAGCAGGCCAAGGAGGCCTACGACAACGCGCGCAAGTCGGTGGAGACGATGCCCGAAACCGGGCCGGCGGCCCAGGGAACGCCACCCGTGCCGCCCGAGAGTAAACCATCATCTCCGCCTGAGTCGGCCCCCGCGCCCAAGCCCTAGGGCGCGAGCTCGAATTGCAAGAGCCTCGCCCCGCGGCGAGGCTCTTTTTGTTGGCGTCCGGCGCCGGCCCTATTGCAGACCGTCGATGCACACCCTGGAGCCAATTTGCAGGCGCCGGACGACAGAATTGTGTTACTGCAGCGCACGCAATCGAGGCGTTCGCGAAGCCGTTCCGAGGCGTCGCGACGGCGGACGCGGAGAAACGAACGTGGCATCAAGCGGTTCGAAGACAGTCGTGCTGATCGCGCTCGGCGCCAATCTCGGCATTGCGCTCGCCAAGTTCACCGCCGCCGCCTGGACGCGCTCCTCGGCGATGCTGTCGGAGGCGATCCACTCGCTCGTCGACACCTCCAACCAAGCACTGCTGCTCTACGGCCTCGCGCGCTCGCAACGCCCGGCGGATGCGCGCCATCCCTTCGGCTACTCCAAGGAGCTCTACTTCTGGAGCTTCGTCGTCGCCGTGCTCCTGTTCTCCATGGGTGCCGGCGTGTCGATCTACGAGGGGCTCGAGAAGCTGCGCAATCCGCACCCGATCAGCGACTTCTGGATCAACTACCTCGTGCTCGGCATCGCGCTCGCGCTCGAGAGCGGGTCGGCCTACAAGGCGCTGTCGGAGTTTCAGGCGCGCCGCGGCGCGCGCGGCTGGTTCGCGGCGCTGCGCGCGTCGAAGGACGCGGCGCTGTTCACGGTGGTGCTCGAGGACGTGGCCGCGGTCACCGGCCTCTTGATCGCGTTCGTCGCGCTTCTGTGTGTGCAGCACCTCGGCTGGGACCGCGCGGACGCCATCGCCTCGATCGCGATTGGGCTCCTGCTCGCGACGGTCGCCGCCTTCATGAGCATCGAGATCAAGAGCCTGCTCGTCGGCGAGGCGGCGAACCCCAAGGTGATGGCCGGCATCGAGGCGATCCTCGCGGATGAGGTGAAGCCAGGCGGTCCGCTCATCGCCATCAACGAGATCCGCTCGATGCACTTGGGCCCCGAGGACGTGCTGGTGGCGGCGAGCGTCGATGCCATCGATGGGCTGCCCGCCGAGAAGGTCGAGGCGCTGACGACCAAGCTCGAGCGCTTAATCAAGGCGCGCTTTCCCGAGGTGCGCCGCCTCTTCATCGAGACGCAGTCGGCTGCGGGGCATCTGGGTGAGGGTGCAGCGGAGGCGGCGCCGGCGCACGCAGCCGAGCCTGCGACGGAGACTAGCGAGGGCGCGCCGCCCCCGAGCCGCAAGACTAAGAAGCGCGCGAAACGCCGGAGCCCCAAAGCGGCGGCCGGTCTAGAATAATAGCTGAGGCCCGCACGCCGTCACGGTTCGACGGCCGCGACGCTCACCCGATCAGAACCGGGTCTCGTCGTCGAGCTGCTTGTCGATGGCCGCGCCATCGCTCTGCTGCGGGCAGCATTGCAACGCATCGCCCCACCACACCGTCATCCTCGCGCAGGCGGGGATCCAGTCATGCTTCAAGGAGCTCGACGATTGTTGCTTCTTGCGCGCAAATCGCGCCACGGCTCTACGGTGGCCTAGGTTCCCGCCTCCGCGGGAATGACGCGGGTGAAGCAGCGAGCGCCGATCAGAACGGGATCTCGTCGTCGAGCTGCTTGTCGATGGCGGCGCCGCCCTTTGCCTTGCCGCGCGGGGCATCGGAATAGCCTGGCTCAGCCCCGTAGTCGGCCTGGCCGTTCTCCTGCATGCCGGCGCCCGCACCCGAGCGCCCGTCGAGCATCGTCAGGTTGCCGTTGAAGCCCTGCAGCACGACCTCGGTCGTGTAGCGGTCCTGGCCGTCCTGGCCCTGCCACTTGCGCGTCTGCAGCGACCCCTCGATGAACACCTTGGAGCCCTTCTTCAGGTACTGCTCGGCGATGCGGCAAAGGTTCTCGTTGAAGATGACGACCGAGTGCCACTCGGTCTTCTCGCGCCGCTCGCCCGTCGCCTTGTCGCGCCAGGACTCGCTCGTGGCGATGCGCAGGTTGGCGATGGGGCGGCCGTCCTGGGTGCGGCGGATCTCCGGGTCCTTGCCGAGGTTGCCGACGAGGATCACCTTGTTGACGGAACCAGCCATGTTGCACTCCTTCGATCTGCCGCGGCCGCTCTAAGCCAGGCCGCAAAATCCTGTGTCGGCTCGGAGCCGAGCCGCCTGCCCGAATCGTCCCGCAACCCTAGTGCGCCGATCCGCCCGCGCCTGCCCCAATTGGGGCTCGGCTTCGGGTTGTCCACGCATTTCGGCGGCCGCGCTCGAACGGCCTTGTTCCACTTATGTTCTACACATAGGCCGGCGCCGCGCCCTTGGCAAGTGTGGGCGGCAAGCAGGGATCCTGAGGCCATTAGCGATAGCGCGCGGTCTCGGCGGCGGAGGAGAGATCACGCATGACCTTCGCCGGCATCTTGGCCGAGGCCGGGCAGGTGTTGCTCTTCAAGCCGTCGTAGAGCGCGACCACGTCGCCGCGGAACTGCTGGGCCACCGCGCGGCGCGCCACCCCCGTGGCCACCGATCCGTTGCTCCAGCGCGCGCTGCAAACCATCTTGGTCAGGTAGGTCGTGAGGTCCGTCTTGTAGGTGTCCGCCGGCGCGGGCGGCGGCATGCCCGGGATGGCCGACGTCGTCACCGGCTGGGGCACCGGCGCGTTGGTCAGGCTCTGCCAGCGCTGGTGATCGGGGCTGCCCTGCCAGCTGCCCGACCGGCCGAGCAGGCTCGCCACACCCTCCGCCGCATGCACGCGCACCTCGTCGTTGGTAATGCTCTGGAGCTTGCTCTTGAGCTCACCGAGCTGGGCCTCATCCGGCGCCCTGATCGCGACCTCGGAGATATCGGTGAGGCCCGCGGGGTTCCACGCGGGCGGCGTCGTCATCCATACGGCTACCCCGCGCAAGTCCGCGCCGGCAATGCGGACGCCGGCCATGTCGGCGCCTTCCAGATGAGCGCGCTGCAGGCTTGCGGCCTCGAGATCGGCGCCGCGCAGCACCGCACCCTGCAGGTGGGCGAAGTTGAGCACGGTGCCTTGCAGAGACGCGCTCGAGAAATCGGACGACTGCAGCTCGGCGCCGGTGAGGTCGGCGCCTTGCAGCGCCGCGTTGAGGAAGTTGGCTCCCTGCGCCTGCACGCCACCGGTGAGATCGGCCTTTTCCAGATGCGCGCTCGAGAAGCTCGCGCCCGTAAGCGTGGCGTTGCTCACGTCGGCGCCTTCGAGCTGCGCCTCGTCGAGCTTGGCGTCGCGCAGGTCGATGCCGGAGAGGTGCGCATTGGCGAGCTGCGCGTGCGAGAGGTCGGCATTCTGGGCGGAGGCGCAGCTCGCCGCGGCGCGGTCGTCGTTGAGCAGGAGCCGGTCCATCTCGGCGCAATTGAGCCAGGCGTCCTCCAGATTGACGCCGACGAGGCTCGCGCCGTCGAGGGCCGCGCCCGTGAGGTCGGCGCCGCGCAGGTCCGTGCGGTCGAGCTTGGCGTAGCGCAGGTCGCGGCCGCGCAGCTTCAAGCGCCGGTCGCCGCCTTCCGCCTTATTCTCCTCGATGAGATCGGAATCGGTGACGACGATGTTGCGGCGGAAGATGCCGAACAGCGTGCCGTCCGACCGTGCCGACAGGAACGGCAGCACGAAGCCGACCTGCTGCGCGCGCTTGCCGCCGTCCGCCTCCATGCCCCACAGCAAGTGGCGGCTGAAGCGGTCGAGCGATTCCCCCGGCACCGTCGCGGCGAACAGCGACAGGTAGGCGACGAGGCCGAGCACGGCCGTGGTTGCGATCGAGCCCACCGGGTGCGCCGCGGTGGAGCGCCACAGGGCCTGGAAGAAGGACGGCTCCGGCCGCATCAGGAACACGCCGATCAAGAGCACCAGCACGATGTCGCTCAAGAGCGCGATGCGGTTGATCCAGGTCGTCGTCACGTCGTGATAGGGCAGGAATGCGACCTGCATGTAGAGCAGGAGGATCACCGGCAGGATCACGATCGTCAGCCACGACATGACGTTGAGGAAGCCGCTCATGACGACGCTGCGCTGCGGGCCGGCGATCGCCTGCACGAAAAAGAAGTTGTGCAACTCGAGCCGTAAGGGGTGCGAGCGCCGCGCGCTCGTCTCCAAGAGGCGGATGGCATGGTCGAACTCGAGCGTCTTCCTCGCGAGCAGCACGAGCTGGGCGAGGATGCCGAGGTGGAACAGCACCAAGACGATGGGCGCGAACTGGAAGAACTGCTTGAGCTGGATCTTGACCTGCAGGATGGGGAGCTGCACCGGCGTCTCTAGAAGCAGCGCCTCGTGCGTCACGCCGGCAACGGCGATCACCAGATAGGTCATGACGGCGAGGAACAAGAGCCAGCCCGTATGGGCGGTGTCGCTCGAGCTGTTGACAGCCTCGAGCAAGCTATAGGGGTTGACCGGGGTCTCGATGTCCGGATCAACGCGCGCCATATCCACCATGCGGTACGCCCCCAAACCCTCACGCAGCTTGCGACAAACTTAACGGAGAAAGTGTGACGCTCGCCACGCTGGAAAGCCGCTCCCCCGGCCTGCCCCTTGCTCTTTCCCCACGGACCATTGCATGAGTCAAGCTTAACACCGCCCGCGTCCGGTGACGGCCCGAGGAATGGGCCTTCTCAGCAACGGAGAGCTCGTGAGCACCCCCCAATACAAGTGCCAGAAGTGCCCCGGCTATTGCTGTTCCTACCCCCTCATCCCCCTCGACAAACGCGACGTGGAGCGCCTCGCCAAGCATTTCGGGCTGAGCTTCGAGGCCGCGCGGGTGAAGTTCACCAAGGTGGCGCACGGGCGCAAATATGCCATGCGGCGCAAAAAGGACACGGTATTCGGCCGCATCTGCCGCTTCTTCGACACCGAGAAGCGGTCCTGCACCGTCTATAAGGCGCGGCCCAGCGTGTGCCGCTCGTTCCCCGGCGGCGGGCGCTGCGGCTACTACGACTTCCTCGCCTTCGAGCGGCGCGCGCAGGAGGACGACGAGTACGTCGCGCTCACCGACCATACGAATTGAGGGATCCGCGAAGGTTTGCGCCCAGAGAAGCTCCTCCAACGTCATCCCCGCGCAGGCGGGGACCAGGACACTTCGAGCCAATGACCGCCCCTCACCCGGCTGTCGCGCTCACCGCGCGTCCAGCCGACCTCTCCCTCTGGGAGAGGTGAATGCATCGCCTGCTCATCCCGTCGTAACGGCGGTCTCGAGGTCAGCCGTATCGACGCGGCGTCCGAGGCCTGCGGCGAGCGCCGCGCGGTCGAGCTCACCCTCCCAGGCCGAGACGACGATGGTCGCCACCCCGTTGCCGATGAAGTTCGTCACCGCGCGGCACTCGCTCATGAACTTGTCGATGCCGAGCACGATGGCCATGCCCGGCACCAGCTCGGGACGCACCGCGGCGAGCGTGGCGGCGAGCGTCACGAAGCCCGCGCCCGTCACGCCGCTTGCGCCTTTCGAGGTCAGCATGGCGACGGCGAGGATGGCGAGCTGCTCGTAGAGCGACAGCTGCACCCCCAGCGCCTGCGCGATGAACAGAGTCGCCAGCGTCAGATAGATGTTGGTGCCGTCGAGGTTGAACGAGTAGCCGGTCGGCACCACGAGACCGACGACCGGCTTCGAGCAGCCGAGCCGTTCGAGCTTCTCCATGAGCTGCGGCAGTGCGCTCTCCGAGGAGCTGGTGCCGAGAACGATCAGCACCTCGTCGCGGATGTAGCCGAGGAACTTGAGGATGCGGAAGCCGGTGGCGCGCGCAACGATGCCGAGCACGACCACGATGAAGATCGCCGAGGTCGCGTAGAACGTGAGGATGAGGCCGGCGAGGTTGCCGATGGCCTGCGGCCCGTACTTGCCGATGGTGTAGGCCATGGCGCCGAAGGCGCCGACGGGCGCGGCCTTCATGATGACGGCGATAACGCCAAAAAAGGCATGCCCCACGTCGTCAATGAGCGCGCGCACGGTGCGGCCGCGCTCGCCCAGCACCATCAGCGCGAACCCGAACAGCACCGCGAACAGCAGCACCTGCAGGATGTCGCCGCGCGCAAACGCGCCGACCACGCTGTCGGGGATGATGTCGAGGATGAAGGCCACGACGCTCTCGTGCGAGGCGCGCGCGGTGTAGTCCGCCACCGCGGCCGCGTCGCCTGAGCCGCTGAAGCCGGCGCCCGGCTGCACCACATTGCCGATGAGGAGGCCGAGCGCGAGCGCCAGCGTCGACACGATCTCGAAGTAGACCAGCGCCTTTAGCCCGACGCGGCCGACCTTGCGCGCGTCCTCGATGTGGGCAATGCCGGAGGCGACGGTGCAGAAGATGATCGGCGCGATCACCATTTTGATGAGCTTGACGAAGCCGTCGCCCAGCGCCTTGACCCAATCGCTCTGGGCGATGCCAGGCGCAAGCCAGCCGAGCAGGAAGCCCAGCACGATGGCAGCGAGCACCTGCACGTAGAGCAGCTTGTAGAGGGGTTTTCGGCCCGGCGCGGCCGCCCCCGTCGCGTCGCTCACAGCGGCATCCCCCGGTAGGTTTCCACGCCCCGATGTAAGCCCTTAGCGTGGCCAGCGGCAATCCTTCCCGCTAGTCGGCAGGGCCGTTGAACTGGTAGGAGCCTTGCACGAGGACGGCGCTTTGCTCGGTCGCAAACCTCTGATTGATGAAGTCGCCCTTGCTGAAGAAGTTGGTGGTGCCGGAAGGGACCGACATGGACCAGTAACGGCCGCCCACGCCGATGCTCAGTCCGTCGACCACATCGTAGGAGACGAGGCCCTCAAGCTGCACGCCAGTGCCGTCACCGCGAGCCGGGGAGCGCGTGCTCTGGCCCTCACCAACCCGCAGCGGATGGTTATCCACTCCCGAGAAGCGCACAATCGGCAAGTAGGCGACGTCGCCCGTTAGCTTCAGCCGGGGCGTCAGCATCAGCACGGCGGACGTCCCCAGACGCCAGGAGATCCAGGTGTCCTCCTCCTGCAGAAAGAGCTGCCGTGGAGGTGCGTCAGCATCGCAAGGTGTGGGCGGCACCACCATGCCGAGCGTGCAGCCGAAGGCGTTCATCCCGTACTTGAAGTAGTTGTAGCCGATGAACGGCGCGACCTTATAGCCGCGCGCGCGCAACCAGTCGTAGCCGAGGTCGAGCGTAAAATAGGAGATGTTGTTGGTCGTGGCGGAGTCGGTCACCTGATATCCGGTGACCTCTGTTGGCGGGCTTCCTTCCGCGTTGCCCCAGTCCTCGTCATCGATATGACCCTCATCGCCGCGTCCGCGGCCGATGAAGCCCTTAAGCATAACGTTCTCGGGCGTGTCGACGCGGCCGAAGAATTCGCCGGCGTTTGCGCCCATGTCTCTCCATGTGAGACGAGAATTGTTCACAGGAAGCGCCTGCGGCGGCTTCCCGAGGTCTTGTTGGAACCGCGACCACGCGTAGACATAGCGAACGCCGAGCTCCGTTTCGAAGCCGGGCGTAGGCGGCGCCGCCATGTCCTTCTTGAGCCAATCGTTCGCGCTGGCGTCGGACGGCGGGGCTCTGTCCCCGAGCGCGTAGTTGATCGCGAGCTTGACCGCATGGACATCCTGGCTCAAGTCAGCCGGCCTGCCGTCGGGAGCGGTCGCGCCGGCGATGCCGGGAAAGCCGGGATTGGCGAACGGTCCCGATTGGGGCGTTGCCACCTCATGGTCCCCGAAGTGGAGATAGTCGTACTCCAGCCCCACGGACCAGCGCCCGCTGAGTGCATACTCCACACCGCCACCGAGCGTCCAACCCCACTGCGTGTAGCTTGAGCTGCTCCTGGCGTTGTCGGGACCGAAGCTCCCCGCTTGCCCGTTGTTGATCGCCATGTCGATGTTGTTGTGAATCCAGGCCAACCCGCCCTTGCCGTAGAGCAGGATGCGCCCCTGCGGCCCGACTGCGAGACCGGCGCGTCCCGTCAACGTCCCGAAGGCGTCGGGCTCGGCCTGGCACGTCGCACCGAACGCGCCCCCGAGAAAGTTCGATGGTCTCGCAGGCACGCCGTGTCCCGGCTGCAGACAGGTGAACGTACCCTACATGTTGGCCCAGCTTGCGTCGGCCTGAAGCCCGACGACGGCTTGCCCGAACTGATAGTTGAAGCCGATTTGGCCGCCCACCAGCGGCCCCGGGCTGCGCACCTCGTCTCCGAACAGCGTGGTCCCGTAGGGATTGGAGAAATCGTTGTAGTCGATGGCGCCGCCCGCGTGCGCGCCAATGTAGACGCCCGTCCAGTTGAAGGCCGCGTCGTCGGCGAGCGCCGGGGCGAGCGGCAACGAGGCGCCGGCAATCACCCACGCGGGCGCAAGCAGCGCGGCCGCCAAGCGGCAGCAACTCGGCGCGACCATCGCTCCTCCTCACGATCGGGCACGCGCACGCAGAAATTGAACATTAGTGATTCGCGCGCGTGAACTCCACGTTCGGGCGGCAGTTGCTTGCGGAAAGCTCAGCGGGAGGCTGCGGAGGCCTCGGGCGAGTGCACGTGCTCGGGCCGCACGCCGACGCCGACGAGGCGCGCAGGGATGCGCTGCAGCACCGGCAGGCGGTCGAACAACCGCAACGCCCAAGGCGGCGCTAACGGCTGCGTGCTGCGCAACACCGGTTGCATGACACGCTTCTGTGCCTGCACCTGCAGACCCTGCGTCACGCGTGTGGGGAACTCGCGCCGCTTCTGCACGCGGGCGAGATCGGCCTCGGTGAGGGTGCCCTGCTTTAGCGGCTTCCATAAGAGATTGGCCGTAGCGACCGCGTCTTGGATCGCGAGGTTGATGCCGACGCCGCCCACGGGCGACATGGCGTGCGCGGCGTCGCCGATGCACAGGAGTCCGGGCCGGTACCACGTACGCAGACGATCGATGCGCACGGTCAAGAGCTTGACTTCGTCCCACGATTTCAGCTCATCGACCCTGCTAGCAAGAAACGGCAGCGCCGTGGCCACCATTTGCCGGAAGGCCGGTAATCCCGCCTGCTTGATACGTTCTGCATCCCCTTTGGCAATAACGTAGGCGAGCTGGAAATAGTCGCCGCGGTCGAGCACGGCGAAGAAGCTGCCGGGTGCGATGCGGCCGCCGAAACCCGGATCGCTCGGAAGACGCGAGATGCGCATCCAAAGCACATCGATCGGCGCGCCGATGTCCTCGACTTCGAGGCGGGCCTTGTCGCGCACGGTCGAATGGCGCCCGTCGCAGCCGACGACGAGGCGCGCCCGCACATCGAGCGGGCCGTCCGCCGTTATTGCTCGCACGCCGACGACGCGGCCACCCTCCTCGATGAGATCGGAGACGTTCGCCTTCATGATGAGGTGGAAGCCCGGATAGCGCTTGCCCGCATCCGCGAGGAAATCGAGGAAGTCCCACTGCGGCATCAGGGCGATGAACGCTCGCTGCGGCGGCAGGAAGGTAAAGTCGGCGAGAGTTAGCGATTGATCGCCGATCTGCACCTGCAGCCTGGGCGCCTTGCTGTGTGGCCGCTTCAGCAAGTCCTGAAGCAGACCGAGCTCCTCCATCACCTGCAGCGTCGAGGGGTGGATGGTATCGCCGCGGAAGTCGCGCAGGAAATCGGCGTGCTTCTCCAGCACGACGACGTCGACGCCGGCCCGCGCCAGGAGATAGCCGAGCATCATGCCCGCGGGACCGCCGCCGACGACGCAGCACGTCGTCGGCAGTGTGCGGGGCTTCCCCGCGCTCGCCTCGCTCATTGCTGGTAGCCGCAGGCCTTCAAGAGCCCGTCGATGCGGGCCTTGGAATCCTTCTGCAGCTCCTCGACGCGCGACTGTGGGATGCCGCTGTCGATCAGCCCCTTGGTGAGAGCGACGACCTGCGTCGGGTTGCCTTCGAAGCTGGCGATGAAGACGAGGCGCTCGAAGCGCGAGAAATCCGTGCCTGCGCGATCGGCGAGGCAGACGCAGCGGTCATCGCCCTCGGTGCCCGTCTTGCGCCGCTTGGCGCAGATGTCGAGGAGCTGCTGGCGCTCCTCCGCCGGATAGGCGCCGCCCACCTTCAAGTCGGCTTCCGTGAGCTTCACGCCCTCGATCCTGCTTGCCCAGAAGACCGTACCGGCGACGACGACCACTCCGATCAGCACAATGGCGCCGAGAATGATGAGCACCCACTTGAGCACCGACATGACAAGCCTCCAATCGCGTTTGCGCGCGCAACCCTACCCGCAAATCCTTTGCCGTGAAACCGGTGATCTTAGCGCGCGGCCGAGGTTAGGCGGACCGGCCGGCGCGCCGTTTGAGCCAGAGCAGAGCGAAGCCGATGATAGGGAGGAAGATGTCGGAATAGAGCATGATGCCGGCGTTGCCGGGCGCCATGTTTCCCGTCGTCATTATGTCATGGATGTGCCCGACGGCGGCGCCCCACTGGAACATCGCCGGCCCGAGGATCGCGGCAAAGCGGACGCAGCAGTTGCCCTTGAACGCCAGGAGCCCGATGGCGGCGAAGCCGAGGCTCGCGTAGCCGACCTCCGCCTGGAAGGGGCTGTCGGCCCAGCCGATGAAACTCGCGGCGAGCGCGCCGAAGAAGACGTGGAAGATGAAGTTATAGAAGAAGCTCACCGCCACCGAGAACAGAATGAAGTAGGCGAGCAGCTCCTCCGCCACGTTGGCGAAATTGAAGCCGCCCGGCTTCACCGCAATGGCGACGAGAGCGGCGAGGAACCCCAGCACCAGGAACGTCAGCGTGAAATTGCCGAGTACGAACGCAATGACCGATTCCATCGTGCACCCTTTCCAGCTCAGAGCAGCGCGACCCTTTCTATGCCGCGTGCCCTAAGCAACCGGCAACTGCGCTTTATATTCTGTTGATGGATTTGCGGTGCACTGCGTGTGCGAGCCCGCGCGCGGGCCACAGAGATGAGGAGGTCAGAGTGATCCTTCTTTATACATTCGGCCCCTACTTTGGTCTGCCCGACCCGAGCCCGTTTGTGATGAAGGCAGAGGTTTTGCTCAAGATGGCGAACCTGCCCTTTGAGACCGACACCGGCGGTTTCAGCAAGGCACCCAAGGGCAAGCTTCCCTATATCGTCGACGGCGGCGAGACCATCGCCGACTCCAGCCTCATCCGCCTGCACATCGAGAGGAAGTACGGCTTCGACTTCGACGCGGGGCTTTCCCGGCCCGAGCGCGGCGTCGCATGGGCCTTCGAGAAGATGTGCGAGGACCACCTCTATTGGGCGGGGCTGCACGCGCGCTGGATGATCGACGAGAATTTCGACAAGGGACCGCGCCGGTTCTTCGATTCCGCGCCTGCTCCGCTGCGCCCATTGATCATCGCCTTGGTGCGGCGTCAGGTGCGGCGCAATCTGTGGGGCCACGGCATGGGCCGGCATACGATGGCGGAGATGGAGCAGCTCGGCATCCGGGACATCGACGCTATGTCCGACTTCCTGGGCGACAAGGCCTATCTCATGGGTAGCCGCCCCTGCGGCGCCGATGCTTCCATATTCCCATTCGTAGCGCATGCGCTTTGCCCGCTCTTTGCGACGGCAATTCGAACGCGCGCCGAGCAGAAATCCAACCTCGTCGCCTACCGCGACCGCCTGATGGCGCAATACTTTCCCGCCTTTCTACCCCGAGCGGCAGCTTCGGCCTGAGCCCAGCCGGTTGTACGGGGCGCCGGAAGGGGACGCGGCGGCCGGCTCCATTGCGGCGGGCCCTCCCCTTCGCTACCTAAGCGCCATGGCCAAAGCCCAGAAGCCCCCCGCGGCGCCTTCGCTGATGAAGACCATCCCCGTGGGCGAAGTCCACAAAACCATCCACGTCCGCGGGGCGCGCGAGCACAACCTGAAGAACATCGATCTGGAGATCCCCCGCGACGCCCTCGTCGTGTTCACGGGGCTCTCCGGCTCGGGCAAGTCCTCGCTCGCCTTCGACACCATCTACGCCGAAGGTCAGCGCCGCTACGTGGAGAGCTTATCCGCCTACGCGCGCCAGTTCCTGGAGATGATGCAGAAGCCGGACGTCGACCACATCGACGGCCTGTCGCCCGCCATCTCCATCGAGCAGAAGACGACCTCCAAGAACCCGCGTTCTACCGTCGGCACCGTCACCGAGATCTACGACTACCTGCGTCTGCTGTTTGCCCGCGTCGGCGTCCCCTACTCACCCGCGACGGGGTTGCCGATCGAGAGCCAGACCGTGCAGCAGATGGTCGACCGCACCCTCGCGCTGCCCGAAGGAACGCGCATCTATTTGCTCGCCCCCGTCGCGCGCGGAAGGAAGGGCGAGTTCAAGAAGGAGCTCGCGGAGCTGCAGAGGAAGGGCTTCCAGCGCGTCAAGATCGACGGCACCTTCTACGAGATCGCAGAGGCACCCAAGCTCGACAAGAAATTCAAGCACGATATCGACGTGGTGGTGGACCGCCTGGTCGTGCGCGGCGACATCGCCACGCGGCTCGCCGACAGCCTGGAGACCGCGCTGTCGCTCAACGACGACGGCATCGCCGTCGCCGAGCTGGCGGATAAGCCGCTGGGCTCTCCCCGCACTTCTTCCCCTCCCCCCTTGCGGGGGAGGGCCAGGGTGGGGGGTGCGAGCGAGGTGCAAGATCAGTCACCCCCACCCCAACCCTCCCCCATCGAGGGGGAGGGAGAGAAAAGGGGCGGCGTGTTGCGCAACAAGAACGAGACGCACGAGCGCATCACGTTCTCGGCGCGCTTCGCCTGCCCCGTCTCCGGCTTCACCATCGACGAGATCGAGCCGCGGCTCTTCTCGTTCAACGCCCCCGCCGGCGCCTGCCCCGTCTGCGACGGCCTCGGCACCGAATTGCAGTTCGAGCCCGACCTCGTCGTACCCGACCCGGCCTTGAGCCTCGCCGACGGCGCCGTCATGCCGTGGGCGCGCACGGGCGCCTCCTCGCCCTACTACGAGCAGACGCTGGAAAGCCTCGCCAAGCACTTCAAGGTGCAGATGTCGACGCCGTGGGAGAAGCTGCCCAAGCACGTGCAGCTCGCCATCCTCTACGGCACCGGCGAGGACGAGGTGACGTTCACCTACTTCGACGGCACGCGCAACTTCAAGACGGAGAAGCCGTTCGAGGGCGTCATCGGCAACATCGAGCGGCGCTGGCGCGAGACGGACTCGGACTGGGTGCGCGAGGAGCTCGAGCGCTACCAGGGCTCGCACCCGTGCGAGGCGTGCGGGGGCTATCGCTTGAAGCCGCAGGCGCTCGCCGTGAAGGTCGGCGGCAAGCACATCGGCGAGGTGTGCGATTTGTCGATCAAGGCGGCCAACATCTGGTTCGCGGAGCTGCCGAAGACGCTCAGCAAGAAGCAGAACGAGATCGCCACCCGCATCCTGAAGGAGATCCGCGAGCGCCTGCAGTTCCTGAACGACGTCGGCCTCGAATATCTCACGCTGTCGCGCTCCTCGGGCACGCTGTCGGGCGGCGAGTCCCAGCGCATCAGGCTCGCCTCCCAGATCGGCTCAGGGCTGACGGGCGTGCTCTACGTGCTCGACGAGCCCTCGATCGGGTTGCATCAGCGCGACAACGCGCGGCTACTCGGCACGCTGAAGCACCTGCGCGACATCGGCAACACGGTGATCGTGGTCGAGCACGACGAGGACGCTATCCTCACCGCCGACCACGTGGTCGACATCGGCCCCGGCGCCGGCATCCACGGCGGCCGCATCGTCGCGCAGGGCACGCCCGCCGACATCATGGCCAACCCCGACAGCCTCACCGGACAATACCTGTCGGGTAAGCGCCAGATCCCCATGCCCGAGAGGCGCCGCGCGCCGCAGAAGGGCAAGGCGCTCAAAATCATCGGCATGCGCGAGAACAACCTCAAAGACGTGACCGCCGAGATCCCGCTCGGGCTCCTGACCTGCATCACCGGCGTGTCCGGTTCCGGCAAGAGCTCGCTGATCGTCGACACGCTCTACGCCGCGGTCGCGCGCAAGCTCAACAACGCGCGTTTGCATCCGGGCGCCTACGACCGCATCGAGGGCCTGGAAGACCTCGACAAGGTCATCGACATCGACCAGTCGCCCATCGGCCGCACGCCGCGGTCGAACCCGGCGACCTACACCGGCGCCTTCACGCCGATCCGCGAGTGGTTCGCCGGGCTCCCCGAGGCCAAGCTGCGCGGCTACGCGCCGGGGCGCTTCTCCTTCAACGTCAAGGGCGGGCGCTGCGAGGCCTGCCAGGGCGACGGCGTCATCAAGATCGAGATGCACTTCCTGCCCGACGTGTACGTCACCTGCGACGTCTGCAAGGGCAAGCGCTACAACCGCGAGACGCTGGAGGTTAAGTTCAAGGACAAGTCCATCGCGGACGTGCTCGACATGACGGTCGAGGAGGGCGCGGCGTTCTTCAAGGCGGTGCCGGCGATCCGCGATAAATTGGAGACGCTCTCCCGCGTCGGCCTCGGCTACATCCACATCGGCCAGCAGGCGACCACGCTGTCGGGCGGCGAGGCGCAGCGCATCAAGCTGTCGAAGGAATTATCGCGGCGCGCGACCGGGCGCACTCTATACATATTGGATGAGCCGACGACGGGGCTGCACTTCCACGACGTGGCGAAGCTGTTGGAGGTGCTGCACGAGCTCGCCGATGCCGGCAACACGGTCGTCGTCATCGAGCACAACCTGGAGGTCATCAAGACCGCCGACTGGGTGATCGATCTCGGCCCCGAGGGCGGCGATGCTGGCGGGCGCATCATCGCGGCCGGCACGCCGGAGGACGTGGCGCGCGTGAAGGAGAGCTATACGGGGCAGTACCTGCGCGAGCTCTTGGGGCGTCGTGGGAAAGCGCGAAAGCAGGCGGCGGAGTGATCAAATCGCGACGGAGCTTGACTTGACGACCGAATCGGACGGGAAGATACCTGCGAATTGTCGTGACCCGCCACGCGCGCTCCATCTTAGCCCCGTCGGCACTCGGCGACTCGCGTAGGCTGCGCGGCATGAACCAAGCCTCACGCACCTTCCCCACCCTGCGCCGCTGGCGCGCCATGAGCGAGCGCGAGCAGGACGCCCTGCTCGACAAGATCGAGCGCGGCCGGCGCTGGCGCATCATCAGATTCCGCGGCACCATCGCCCTGCTGTGCGTCCTCGCCGCGGCCGTCGGCGCCGCGCTCATCCTCGCCCGCTAGGTGCTGCCCGCTATAGAGGAGCCCGCCGCATGACCACCTCGCAGCCGGACCTCGCCGCCGTGTTCGACGCCCACGTCGCCGCCGAGTTCACCACCCGCGATCTCGACGCCACCATGGCGACCATGACCGCGACCCCCCACCTGACCCACGTTCCCGTGATGACCGGCGGCCAGGGGCGCGAGGAGGTGGCCAGCTTCTACGGCAGCTATTTCATCTGCCATTGGCCGGCGGACCTCACCATCACGCCGGTCTCGCGCACCGTGGGCAGCGACTGCGTGGTGGACGAGGTCGTGCTCACCTTCACGCACGACATCGAGATGCCGGCGATCCTGCCCGGCGTGGCGCCTACGGGGCGGCGCGTCGAGGCGGCCTTCTGCGTCCTCGTCGGCTTCAAGGACGGCAAGGTCGCGCACGAGCACATCTACTGGGACCAGGCGTCGATCCTGCTGCAGATCGGCCTGCTCGATCCCGGCTTGCTGCCGGTGACGGGGGTGGAGCAGGCGCGCCGCATTTTGGCGCCCGCGCAGGTGCCGGCGAATGCGCTCATCCGTGCGGCCGAGGCGCGGCGGCGCACAGCGCCCCGGTAGGCCCTGCCCTGCCGGCCCATCCCGCAAGGGCCGAGAGCTCTCGAAGAGGCCCCGGTGACCATGCCGGGGCTTTTCCCTTGCCGGGGCCGCGGCAGCGGGTGCAAACCAACCAGACCCCGCGCGCCTCTCTGGGTTCGCCCATGGTTGCCCCTCGCGCCTTGCGCTGGCTCGCATTCGCTCCGGTTGCCCTCGCGGCCGCCAGCGCGCCTGCGCTTGCAGTGCACGTCCCCGCCACCCGTTCGACGATCGCCGGGACGGCGCCTTCGCCCGCGGTGATGGTCGCCGGGCGCAAGGGCACGCGCAACTACGCGCCCGACGACGCCGGGTCCGCTGCGGCCGCAAGCGAGAGCTCGTCTCAGGAGCAGGACACGGAGAAGGCGAGGCTCGACCAGTGCCTAGCGAGCTGGGACAAGGGGACCCACATTTCCCAGAGCAGCTGGCGTCAGATCTGCGTGCGCGAGATCAAATCCAACGAGTAGGGGCGCCGGCTCGCCCGCGGCGGTGACCTAGCGTGCCGCCTACGCGACCGCGGCCTCGAGCTCGCGCTCCCAGTCGCCGGGACGGTAGCGCGTGACGCGCAGCGCCTCGTCTTGGCCCCTCACGCTGAGGACCTTGCCGGCCGACCACACCTCGAGCGAGGCGGGCGCGGGTTGATAGCGCAGGAGCAAGGACCCGGTCCTCAGCTCCCGCAATTTCGTCAGGCCGACGGTGACGAGAGTGCCGCGCGCCTCCACCAGCGCGAGGGCCAGCTCGTAGAGGTGCAACGCGCGGACCTCGCCGGCCGTGGCGGCCGTGCGCGTTTCGCAACAGTGCGCGCCGCTCATTGGAGCCCCCCTTCCTCTCGCCACGCAATCGCGGAAGCTCGTGGCACCGATTCCCCGTGCTCTTTGGCTCGCTGCCACCATTAGGCCTTGGAGCCTGCGGATCACGCGCCCGGCCCCCGTGCGTGCCGCAATCACCTAGGGGATAAGCTCATGCTTACGCCAACATTACGCCCCGCAAGTGCTTTGAAAGTCGGTTGAGGCGGCGCTATTCCTCTACCCGACCCGCCGTGGCCCGCGCGCACGCGCCCTCTTGCCCAGCAGAACAGGGAGTCAGGCTTCCCCCGCACACTCGAGGACTTTGGCATGCCGAATTTCGGAATACCCCGCCGCGCGAACGACAACGAGAAGCAGGGACGCGCCGCCCTCAACTGGCGGCGCGGGCTGCTCCGCCTGTGGCTCCTGCTGTCGGCGGGGTGGATCATGGGGTGGACCATCTACCTGGTCCTGGAGGGCATGCAGGGCGGGTTGAGCACTGCCGCCGATTGGATCAACGTGCCGATCCTGCTTATCGCCCCGCCCATCGCCCTCGGCATCTTCGGCGCGGCCATGATCTGGGCCCTGCGCGGGTTCCTCGAATGACCGTTGCGGATCAGGCGACCGCCTGCGCGGACTGAGAGATCATCCTCGGCTGCTCGGCCGCGTTCTCGTCCCAGCACGCCCGCGACATCCTCTGCACCCTCGCCTCGAGCGTTGCCTGGCGCTCGACAACGAGATCGCAATAGTTGACGTCGCCCGAAACGACCGCCTGCCGCGTCAATCCGACCGTCTTCGCCAGGATCCTGCCCTTTACCGATCCGCTGACGATCACCTCCTCGGCGACGGCATCGCCCGTAAGTCTGCCGGCAGGCTTGATGACGAGCTGACGGCAGACGCAGTCGCCATCGATGCGGCCTTCGACGTAGACATCGTTCGTCGATATCAAGCAGCCATAGATGTGCAGGTCGGGGCCGATGATGGAGGAGCGCGCGCGTGCTTTGCCGGCCGAGGTCGCTTCGCGCGCTAGGGGACCCCTTGCGGCACGGAGCGGATGGCCGATTGGGGCCCGGCTGCGCCCGGCCCGGGCGAGCCCCTGCAGCAGGATCACCCCCAGGAATGCGGCCATGCGGTAAAATACGTTGAGCGTCGACCTTTTCGGCAGCGCGCCGCTCCAAACTCCCGAGAACTTGAGCCGCTCGCTGCCGATCGCAGCCCCCCGCGAACGTGTGTCCGCATCGGACGCGACCAAGAGGACAGGTTGAAGGTTATTCGTCCTGTCCGCGAGCGGGGGCGCCGGCAGCAGGGCGGCATCGAGAGGCGGCAGCGTCCGCAGCAAGGAGCGGGGCGGCTTCTGCAAGAGCGTCTCGGCGGGACGGTCGGCGGTGCCGATGGTATCGCGGGGCCCGAAGCGCGGCGACGGTTTGCGTACGGGAACGGGAATGCTCGCGAGGCTCGCATCGGCAAGCCCGGCCGCATCGCGGCTCTCGGAGTCGGCGGTCAACTTTTGGGCGATGGCTGCCAACGCATCTTCCTCGTAGATGCCGAGGTAGCTCTTGGTTTTCGGGTAGGTGCGGAACGAGCGATAGAGCGGCTCCGTCGCGCGCGGGGGCGCGACCACAATGACGAGCAGTGCGGTGATACCCTGACGGGTCACGTCGAGCTGCTTGGCCAGAGCCCGGGTGAGATCGAGAGTGCGATTGCTGCGGAAGGGCCCAAAATCGTTGACGCGAACGTGCGCGGTCCGCCCATTGAGCGGGTTCCACAACAATAGCTCCGTGCCATCCGGATAGATCGAGCTTGCCACGCGGCCAGAATTGCCAGCGTCGAACTTCTCTCCGGAGGAGGTGAGCTCCCCGGTGTTGGAGCGATTTAGGCGCGGATCGTCGTAGTAGGACGCGACGAGGATGCGCGTGCTGCCGACGCGGCTCCTGGTCTCCTCGATCGTCAAAACGCGGTGGCAGGTGAGATTATAGCAGTGCACCTCTCCCGGCGTTTTGGACCAAGCGGAAGGAGCGGGCACCGCTGCGACCCACAGGATGCTGAGGACTGACCTGAGAAATGCTCGCAAGCGGACCCCGAGTGCGCGTGAGCGCACCCCCCCCTACAGTTTCCCGCTTTGCGCCTAAGCGATCATCGTTAGAAATCGAGCCGCTGTCTAACTCGCGCAGTTTAGCGCCTCGATTATTGCGCCGATCTGATGCGCATGCGCATCTGTGAGATGAGGCAAATCCTCGTTGCGAGTATCTAGCTGCGCAATCACGGCGTCGCCGGCGGCGCCGCGTGCGGCGTCTGCTCGGCGGCCGCGCGCGCCTTCTTCTCCTGCTCGAGGTCCTCCTTCGCCTTCACGGTGGCGGCATCGGACTCCGCCTTGGCGGCCTTGATCTGCGCGAGCTCGTCGTTCGCGGCCCTGAGGCTGCGCTCGGCCCCCTCCTTCGCGCCTTTGAGCGCGGCCACCTCCTCGCCCAGCGCCCTCACCTGATCCTGCGCGGTCTTCCTCGCGCCCTCGGCGGCGGCGAGCTGCTCCTTCGTCTGCTCGAGCGACTGCTCGGCCGCGACTTTCGCTTTGCGCGTCAGCGTCAATTGGGCGTTGGCGTCTGCCAGCGAGCGCCTGACCGCTGTTTGCCGTTTGCGCGCCGCCGCCAGTTGTGCATGGACCTCCGTGAGCGACTGCTCCGCCGCGAGCCTCGCCGTCTCGGCGTCGGCGGCCCGCTCATGCGTCCTCTGCGTCTCCTTCTCGATTGAAACCCGGACGATGTGCGCCGTCCGCAAGGCGTGACGCAGCTTCCAGTTCGCCGTGTACGTCCAGCCCGCGAAGGCAATTGCAGCCAACGCTAGCGCGATGAGCAAGGGGTTGAGACGAGAGCGTTCCATGCGTACATCCCCGAGTTTCAATGCGCGCTCGACCTGCGCACGCCAGCGCAGACGCTCGATGCCGTAGGCCGGAAGGGCGTTCGCGAGGCCCGTCAGGCCGCTGGCGGCCGAGGCAGGATCGAAACCCGAGCGGCGCAACTTCAATGTCGCGAGCTCGCGGCCCGCGAAGCCCGACATCCGCGTGCCGAGATCGTGGAAGGTTTGCTGCGCCTCGGCGAGCAGCGCTCCGCCCTCGTCCTTCGCGGCCGCCAGCACGGGAGCGAAATCGTGCAGGTGCGCGCGCACGTCCTCGCGCAGTTTGTAGAACCGGCGCAACGGGCCCGCGACCGCCGCCATCCAAATCAACGCCGCTGCCGCAATCGCAAGTCCAGTCCAAACCAGGATCATGGACCGGGCCCTCCCCCTTGCCAGCTCATCGTGCCGCTCAGATCCAGTCCCGGCGGCTGTCAGAGCCTACGCCAATGCCGCACGTTTGCGCCAAAGGCGTGACTGGCCTCAGAGAAGTTTCCTCAGGGCATGTGCTCAACTTGTCCTACAGGTGCTCGCGCGCCGCCAATCGGGCCTAGCTCAGTCGATCTTCTGGTAGGTGTCGTCGAGATTGTCCTGCACGATGACCGCCTCGCCCTTCGCCCCGAGCACCAGGTCGGCCGCCGGCGCAAACGTCTCATAGCGCCAGCCCGCCGGAAGCTTGAGGCGCGCGCCTAGGTCCGGCAAGTCGTCGTAGGACAGGGTCTTGTCGATCATCTGTGCGTAGGCCTGCATAGCGTAGCGCTTGCCGTCCGGGGCCACGAGCACGAACACCGGCTTTCCCGCCTCGAACACATATCGGGTGTCGCGGTCGATGGTGCGCTCGCGGTAGGGCTCCGAGCGCATCCCGAAGAGATCGAGGTCGATGGAGGCCCGCTCGGTGAGCGCGAGCCCGCCCGCCTCGATCTTCTCGCCCGAGGCCGTGTCCCCGCCCGCCACGATCGTATCCATCACGAAATAGCGCGGACCGTTGAGGAGGACCTTGATGGCGCCGAAGCGCTTTTTCATCTCCGCCTCGGTGATCTTATCCCAGACCGCGGCCGGGCAGTCGTTGAGGCCGAGCGTGTTGTAGACGGTCGCCACCAGATGGAAGCCCGAGCGCACGACGGGGATGATCTCGCAATAGCGCGCGTTGCGCACGCCTTCGATCGAGTGCTTGGCGGGGTCGATGGTCAGCGCGGCGGCCGAGGCGATGGTACCGGCCGCAAAGGCCGCCGTGGCGACGCTGTGGAGCGCGCGCATTTGTAGTCCCTCCCGAAAAGTTCGCCATTCAATACCGGAAATCCGTTACGGCCCGCTTGACCGCGAGCGCGCACTTTGAGCTTCGCGTGTGCGAGGTCATCGGCGCGGCGCGTGCGGCTTACGAGAAAGCTCCAGAGTTGCTATCGTTGAGAAACGGGCCGACCGCGGCAGCAGCCGTAACGCAAGGGGAGGGTCACATGCACAAATTGCTTCTTAGGCCCGGGGCAGGCCTTTAGTTGAACCTGGCTCGAAGCACGCTGCGAAGCCGTCGCATTCGCGCCGCTCTGCTGGCGTTGGCCGTCGCAGGCGAGGCAGCCTGCTCCGGCATCGCGACGCAAAACGGTGCTGCGCCGCTGCCAGGCGACGTGCCGGCGCCGGCCGCCGATGCGGCGGTGCGCTCTACGCCGGTCGTGCCCGGGCGCCCGGCGCGCGTCTTCATCTTCGCCGGTTTCGGCAAGAACTGCGAGCCGGTCGCGGCGCCGCAGATTACCATCACCGCGCCGCCGCTGAAGGGCGATGTGTCCTTCGTGCCGGGCCAGGAGACGACAATCCAGTATTCGGCGCAGGGCACCTGCATCGGCCAGAGGACGCAAGGCACCGGCATCTACTACACGGCGCGGGCCGGGCAGGAGGGCGTGGACCGCTTCTCGGTTTCGGCCAAGCTTGCGAGCGGCGAGACGGCGACGCGCACCTTCGAGGTGCGCATTGCGGAGTAGGATAGAGGCTGCGCGCCAGCCACCGCTTGTATCCGGGCGCCGTGTTGGGCTAGGAGCGTGTCGCGCCCTTCACTCGACAGGCGCTCAACGGAGGAACCTTCATGCCCACCTTGTCGGACTCGCGCCGCAAGAAGATCCAGGCCCGGCAGCGCAAGGCGGAGAATGCCAAGAAGCGCACGGCCAAGATCGCCAAGAAGGAGCGCAACGCGAAGCGCGCCGCGACTCGCTAGCGCCGCGGCGCAGCGCTCGCAGCGCAATCGGCACCATCGAGATCGACGCCGGCTTTTAGGGTCTCAAAGCCGATCGCGCCGCAGCGGTGCCCGAGTACACCAACAGACGCAATAGCAGTAGCCTGGGCCGTACGGGCGGGGCTAAGTGGGGCGTAGCGTTCGGGTTGGCACATGATCTCATTCCTCACCGGTTTGCCCGTTTGGCTGTCGGGCCTGCTGCTTGTCGGGTTGACGACGGTCCTGGCGATGGTCGGCCCCAGGGTCGTGCGCCGCTACGTGACGCTCGAGGAGTTGACCGCGAACAACGAGGTGGCGGGATTCAAGTTCGCCGTCGTCGGCGTGCTCTATGCGGTCTTGCTCGCCTTCGCGATCATTGTCGTGTGGGAGAAGTTCAACGACGCGGAGAGCATGGTCGCGCGCGAGGCCGGTGCGACGGCGAACATCTACCGCCTGTCGCAAGGGCTCGGCGACGGCCCCGGATCGGCGCTTCGGAAGGCTCTCGGCAACTATTTGAAGGTCACGATCGCGGAGGACTGGCCGGCTATGGAGCGCGGCGGCGAGAGCGAGGCCGCGCGGCGCGCGCTGGACCAAGTGTACGCCGCCCTCCTCCCGTCCATTCAGCCCCAGGGCGGCCCGATCACGGCGGAGATTCTGCACCAGCTCGATGTCGTCACGCAGGAGCGGCGGGCGCGCATCGTGGCCGCGGACGGTACCGTGCCCGGCATATTGTGGCCGGTGCTCTTTTGGGGCGCGGCCATCACGATCGGCTTCACGTATTTCTTCGGCACCCAGAGCCTGCGCGCGCAAACGCTGATGACGGGGCTTCTGTCCGTCCTCATCTTCTCCGGCCTTCTGATCATCATCGTCATCGATCAGCCGTTCGCCGGCGTGGTGAAGGTGGGGCCCGCCGCGCTCGCCAAAGTGCTCACCGAGTTTGGCGCCGGGGAAGGCCATTAGGGACGCGCCCAACGCAAGCTGCCCGCGTAACGCGTCACGACGGCCGGCGCGGCACCATGAGCTTCGAGGTCAGCACCTGCACCACCTCGCCGCGCTGGTTGCGCGTCTCGCTGCGCAAAACGGCGAT
>DATIZL010000183.1:0-25052 GCA_035517115.1 Hyphomicrobium sp. | reverse complement strand
CGACAGGCGCGTGTCGCCTCAATGTATCTCGGTCATGTAGTACATGTCGCGCAAATGGCAGCGCGCGACGCGCCACTCGATGGGGCGCCCGTCGATGGCATAGACGACGCAATCGAGCTTCAAGAGCGGGGTGCCCTCGGCGATCTTGAGCGCGGCAGCGGCCCCGGCGTCTGCGGTGGTGACGCTGATCTTTTCCTCCGCGCGCGCGAGCAGCACCCCGTAGCGGTGAGCAAGCACCACGATGCTCGCGGAGATCTCGCTTTCCTGGGCGAGACCAGGGAAGCGCGCTTGCGGGATGGTAGAATCCTCGATCATGAACGGATGGTTGTCGTGCGCGCGCACCCGGTGAAGGCGAAACACGGGGTCGCCGCCGCGCAAATGCAGCATGCGGGCCTCGACCTCGTTCGCCGCCGCGGCGACGATCTCGCAGCTCTCGATTGAGCCCGCGACGCGGGCGCCGTCGGCGTCCCGGATGTTGGTGAAGCGAATCGCGCACTCCTCCGAGGTCTGGTCGATGACGAACGTGCCGCGCCCCTGCCGCCGCGAGATGAGCCGCTCGCCCTCCATCTCGTCGAGCGCCTTGCGCACCGTGCCGACGCTGATACCGAGCTCGCGCGAAAGCTCGATCTCGTTGGGGATCGCCGCGCCGGGCTTCCAGGCTCCGGAGAGGATGCGCTCGATCAGCATGTCTTTGACCTGGAGGTAGAGGGGTCGCGTGGAGAAACGTCCGATGGCCGTCATGACTGCTCCTCCCCAAGCCTGCCGGCTCCGCTCTCAGACTGCGGGCCGAATTCCTGCTTGTGCGAGCTTCGATCGTCCGGGGGGCCGTCCGCCGTGCTTAAGTTATTGATAAACCGAGACAAGAACGCCCTTCAAACCCGCGAAGTAGCGCACAATAACCGTGTTTAGAATTCTACCACGAATCCAAAGACGCGCTCTCCGCTGTCCACTGTTATTTCTCAGATTGTCTATATCGGATGCCCTGGTCCACATACGAGCCGGCAATCGGTTGGCCCGCTCGAGGGTTAAGCGACGAGCGGCGCCGGCGTTGGCCCTTGCTACTGCAGCCGCTGCCGGTGCAAACATCTCGGAGCCCGGCCCGCTTGCCGGCGCGTCAGGAGAGCTTTGAAATGATGGACTTGCGCTCGTCCGCAACCGGTGGCGCCGAAACTGACCGGGGTCCGCGCCACGACTGGACGCGGGGGGAGGCGCAGGCCATCTACGACGCGCCGTTCAACGATCTCCTCTATCGCGCCCAGACGGTCCACCGCCGTCACTTTGATCCCAACGCCGTGCAGATGAGCCGGCTGCTCAGCATAAAGACCGGCGGCTGCGCGGAGGACTGCGGCTACTGCAGCCAATCCGCGCACCACGCCTCCGGCCTTGCCGCCACCAAGCTCATGGCGGTCGAGCGGGTCATCGAGGAAGCAAAGCGCGCGCGCGCCGCCGGCGCCACCCGCTACTGCATGGGGGCCGCCTGGCGCTCGCCCAAGACGCGCGACATGGACCCGCTGTGCGCCATGGTCGAGGGCGTCAAGGCGCTCGGACTCGAGACCTGCATGACGCTGGGGATGCTTTCGGACGAGGACACGGCCCGGCTCAAGGCCGCAGGGCTCGACTACTACAACCACAACATCGATACCTCGGAGCGCTACTACAGCGAGATCATCACCACGCGCACCTTCGCCAACCGGCTCGAGACGCTGGCGCGCGTGCGCGAGGCCGGCATCAAGGTGTGCGCCGGCGGCATTGTCGGCATGGGCGAGGAGGCGGAGGACCGCGTCGACATGCTGGTAGCGCTCGCGAACCTGCCGCAGCATCCCGAGAGCGTGCCGATCAACATGCTGATCGCGATTCCCGGCACGCCGCTGGCCACCGCGGAGAAGCTCGATCCCATCACCTTCGTGCGCACCATCGCGCTCGCCCGCATCCTGATGCCGAAGTCCTACGTGCGGCTCTCGGCCGGGCGCACCGAGATGAGCGAGGAGACGCAGGCGCTGTGCTTCTTCGCCGGCGCCAACTCGATTTTCGTGGGTGACACGTTGCTCACGGCGGAGAACCCGGATGAGGACTCTGACGCCGCGCTGTTCGCCAAGCTCGGCTTGAAGCCGCTCGAACTCGAGGCGCGCTCGCGTGAGCGCAACAATGCACAAGACGCATGAGCGTGCGCTGGAAGCGCTGAGCCGGCGCGGGCGCCACCGTGTGCTCGCGACCGCATCCGGCGCCGACTTCGCCTCCAACGACTACTTGGGTCTCGCCTCCTCGGCCGAGCTGCGCGAGGCGGCCCGTGCTGCACTCCAGCGCGGTGTGCCGGTCGGGGCCGGCGGCTCGCGGCTGTTGCGCGGCAATCATCGCGAGCACGAGGCGCTCGAAAGCGAGACGGCGGCGTTCTTCGGCGCCGACAGCGCGCTCTTCCTCGGCGGCGGCTTCATGGCCAACGTCGCCATCTTCTCCACGCTGCCGCAGCGCGGCGACCTCATCGTGCACGACGCGCTCATTCATGCGAGCGTGCACGACGGCATGCGCATGAGCAGGGCCGAGCGGGCGGAGGCGCGCCACAACGATGCCCAGGCGTTCGAGGACGCCGTCAACGACTGGCGCGCGGCGGGCGGCACCGGCATACCGTGGATCGCGGTCGAGAGCCTTTACAGCATGGACGGCGACCGCGCCCCGCTCGCCGAGCTCATGGCCATCGCTGACCGCCATGATGGCATGCTGGTCATCGACGAGGCGCACGCGACCGGCGTCTTCGGTCCTAACGGACGCGGGCTCGCCGCCGAGCTCGAGGGGCGCGAGAATGTGGTCACCTTGCATACCTGCGGCAAGGCGCTGGGAGTCACCGGCGCGCTGATCCTGGCACCGGCTATGCTCAAGGACTTTCTCGTCAACCGCTGCCGGCCCTTCATCTATGCGACGGCGCCCTCGCCGCTCGACGCTGCGCTCGTGCGCGCGGCCCTCCTCGTCTGCCGCTTCGATGCCAATCGGCGTGACAAGCTACACGCACTCATCGCTGCCGCCGGCCGCCAGCTGGAGGCGGCGTGCGGCATTACCCCGTCGGGATCGCAGATTCAGCCGATCATCGTCGGTTCGGACGGCCGTGCCACACAACTCGCTGCAGCCATGCAGGCGCACGGCTTCGACATCCGCGCGGTGCGGCCGCCGACGGTGCCCGAGGGCACCGCGCGCGTGCGCCTGTCGCTGACCCTGAACGTGGACGAAGCGTGCGTCGACGCGATGATCGCGGCGCTGAGCTCCGAGCTCAAGGGCCTTGGCCCATGAGGCCGGCCTTCGTCGTCACCGGAACGGACACCGACGTAGGCAAGACGGTGCTTGCCGCAGCCCTCGTTGGCGCGCTCGATGGCTGCTACTGGAAGCCGGTGCAGGCAGGCCTCGCCGGGGAAACGGATGCCGAGACCGTGCGGAGACTAGCGCTCGTCTCGGCGGACCGGATCATTCCCGAGGTCTACCGGCTGACGATGCCCGCGTCTCCGCATCTCGCGGCCGAGCGCGACGGCATAGAGATCGATGTCGATCGGCTGACGGTGCTCCCGGCCGCGGGCGGCGTGCACCTGCTCTTCATCGAAGGTGCCGGCGGCCTCATGGTGCCGCTGACGCGCAAGCATCTGCAGATCGACCTCTTCGTCCGCTGGGGGCTACCGGTCGTCCTGTGCGCCTCAACGCGGCTCGGCACCATCAACCACAGCCTCCTGTCGATCGAAGCGCTGAGGAGACGCGGCATCCCGCTGCACGGGGTCGCTTTCGTCGGCGACGAGCAGGCCGATTCGGAACGTACCATCGTCGAGATGGGCGGCGTGCGCCGGCTCGGACGGCTGCCGCACCTTGATCGTCTCGACGCCGCGACGTTGCGCGCGGCCTTCGAGCGAAGCTTCCGCCGAGCGGACTTTCTGGCGGACGCCTCGGCATGACGGAGCGAGGCGCCTCGCCGGTCTGGCACCCGTTCACCCAACACGCGCTACAGCCCGTGGCTGTCGAGATTGCCGCCGCGGAGGGCGCGTGGCTCGAGACGGTGGATGGCCACCGCATCCTCGATGCCATATCGTCCTGGTGGGTCATCACGCATGGGCACCGGCATCCGCATATCGTCGCGGCCATCAAGGCAGAGGCGGAACGGCTCGATCAGGTGATCTTTGCCGGCTTCACCCACGCGCCTGCGGAGCGCTTGGCGCGCGGCCTGCTCGAGCTTGCGCCGCCGGGTCTCGCGCATGCGTTCTTTTCGGATAGCGGCTCAACCGCGGTCGAGGTCGCGCTCAAGATGGCGCTCGGCTACTGGCGCAATGCGGGCGAGCCGCGTCACCGCATCTTGGCGCTCGAGCACGGCTATCATGGCGACACCATCGGCGGCATGTCGGTCGGTGCGCGCGGCGTCTTCAACGCCCCCTACGCGCCGCTCTTATTCGAGGTCACGCGGATCCCATTTCCCTCATCCGGGCGCGAACAGGAGACACTCAACGCGCTCGAAGCCGCCTGCAGAGACGGCCCCGTCGCCGCGCTGATCGTCGAGCCGCTCATCCTCGGCGCCGGGGGCATGCTCATCTATCCTGCCGAAGCGCTCGCTCAAATGAAGCGCATCTGCGAGCGGCACGGCGTTCTCCTCATCGCGGATGAGGTCATGACCGGGTGGGGCCGCACGGGCACGCTGTTTGCCTGCGAGCAGGCCGAGATCAAGCCCGACATCCTGTGCCTCGCCAAGGGCATTACGGGCGGCGCGCTGCCGCTGGCGGCGACGTTGTGTGTCCCGCAAATCTTTGCGGCGCACCTGTCCGCCGATCGCGCCAAGACGTTCTTCCATTCGAGCTCCTACACGGCGAACCCGCTCGCCTGCGCGGCGGCGGTGGCGAATCTCGAGATCTGGCAGCGCGAGCCGGTGCGCGACAGGATTGCCGCGCTCAGCCAGTGGCAGGAGCGGCACCTGGCGGCGTTTAGGGACGATAGGCGTTTCAGCAATGCCCGGCGCCTCGGCACCATTGCAGCGCTCGACCTTAACGTTCGCGATGCCGGCTATCTCGCGGACATCGGCCCGAAGCTCTATGATTTCTTCATCGAGCGCTGCGTGCTCTTGCGCCCGCTCGGCAACACCATCTACGTGATGCCGCCCTATTGCACCACCGATGCGGAGCTCGATCTTGTCTATGATGCCATCCGCGCGGCGGCCGATGCCTTGGTCCAGCGATGATGAAGATGGGGTCTGAGATCGTCGGCTTTGGCCGCTATGCCCCGGACCGGCGCGTCTTGAATGCCGAGATCGAGGAGCGCCTGAAGCTTGAACGCGGGTGGATCGAGCGCCGTACTGGCATCCTCGAGCGGCGCTATGCGGCCGAGGGCGAGGCGCTGACCGACATGGCCGCGGCCGCAGCGGAGGAGGCACTGGGGCGCGCTGGCATCGAGCGAGCGCGCATCGGCCTGACGCTGCTGGCGACGAGCACTCCCGATCACCTGCTTCCGCCCTCGGCTCCGCTGCTCGCGCACCGGCTGGGGCTCAAGGCATCGGGCGGCATCGATCTTGCGAGCGCCTGCGCCGGTTTCCTCTATGCGCTCGTGCTGGCGGACGGGTTCGTGCGCGCGCAAGGGGCGCCCGTGCTGGTCGTAGCGGCGAACGTGCTGTCGCGGCGCATAAATCCGGACGAGCGCTCAAGCTGCATCCTATTTGCCGACGCCGCCGGCGCGGTGGTGCTGGCGCCGTCGCAGCGGCCTGGGTGCGGCGTCCTTGGGGCTCACCTCGCGGCCGACGGCGCCGGCTACGACCTCATCAAGATTAAAGCGGGCGGCAGCCGGCAGCCATTCGCGCCCGATACGGCCATCGAGGACACCCTGATGACGATTGCCGACGGGCAGGCCGTATTCACTGAAGCCGTCGGCATGATGGTCGCCTCTTCGCGCGAGGCGCTGCGCAAGGCGAACCTCACTGTCGCCGACGTCGACTGGCTCGTTCCGCACCAGGCGAACGCGCGCATCATGGCGGCGGTCGCGGGCAAGCTCGGCGTGCCGGAAGACAAGATGGTGTCGACCATCGCCCGCTTCGGCAACAGCTCCGCGGCAACGATCCCGTTCTCGCTCGCTCTCGCCGTGGAGGATGGGCGCATCAAACGCGGCAATCGCATCCTTATGTGCGCGGCCGGCGCCGGGCTCACCGGAGGCGCGGCTGTGCTCGCGCTTTAACTCGTGCGTACCGCCCGGCGGCTCGACTTCCGCCAGCGCTGGATCTCCTCCAAGAGCCCTTTAGGCTTGGCCTTCTTGACCGCGACTTCCCCGCAAAACACCAGTCCCGTAGTTCCGTCGACGGTAACGACATCGCCTTCCCTGATCGCGACCGTGCCGAAGGAGCCGCTGCGGCCGCTGGCGTCGATTTTCAAGAGCTGGCAACCGACCAGGCACACCTTGCCGAGCTGGCGTGCGACCACCGCGGCGTGAGACGTGCGCGCGCCGCGAGCCGTTACGATCGCCTCGGCCTGGGATAGCGCTTGAATGTCGGCCGTCTCCGTCTGCTCGCGCATGAGCACGATGGGTTTTCCCGAGCGTTTGTATTCGTCTACGCGCGCGGTATCGAATACGGCGGCACCGACCGCAACACCGGCACTCGCGGGTACGCCGCGGGCAACTGGCTCAACGCCCTGAGGTGGCGTCAGTTCAACGGCCTCGATCGCGTCGGTATCGAGCCCTTCGATCAACGCGAGCGCCGCCTCGGGCCGGACGATTTTTTCCTCGACGAGAGCGTGGGCGATGCGCAGCGCGGCGAGCGGCGTACGCTTGCCTGTGCGCGCCTGCAGCATGTAGAGGCGACCGTCCTCGACGGTGAACTCGAAGTCCTGCATGTCGCCGAACTCGCGCTCGAGCAGGCCGCGAGCCTGCAGCAGCGCGCGATGGGCTTCGGGCGCGCGCCGCTCGAGCTCGTCCATGCCGAGCGCGTTGCGGCGCCCGGCCACGACGTCCTCGCCCTGCGCATTGGTCAAATAGTCGACGTAGAGCGCGTTGCTGCCGTCGGAAGGATTGCGCGTAAAGCCGACCCCCGATCCCGAGCTCAGCCCCGCATTGCCGAACACCATCTGCTGGACGATCGTTGCCGTCCCGATCCGGTCGGAAATGCCGTTGAGCTTGCGATAGCTTTGCGCTCGCTCGCTCATCCACGATTTCAGAATCGCTTCCACCGAGGCTCGCAGCTGCGCAATGGGCGAGGAAGGGAACTCCGCACCGAGTAGCGCCTGATACTTGTCCTCGAAGGCCGCCGCGAGCTCATAGAGCCCCTGGCTGTCCAGCTCCTCGACCTGCTGGAGCCCCTCTTCGCTGAGCTTTGCCGCCAGAATTTCCTCGAAGGGCTTGGCCTCGGCGGCGTGGACCACCTCCGCGAACTGCTGCACGAGCCGGCGCCGGCAATCGGCGGCAAGGCGCGGGTTGCCGGTCAGGCGCAGGAGCCCGCGCAACGTCGAGTCGGTCAAACCGATGTTGAGCACCGTCTCCATCATGCCCGGCATCGACACCGGAGCGCCCGAGCGCACGGACACAAGAAGCGGCCACTTGGCGTCGCCGAAGCCGCGCCCCGTGCGCGCCTCCAGCACGTCCATCTCGCGTTGCAGCACCTCGTCGAGACCAGCGAGAGCGGCAACGCCGCCATCGAGATAGGCGCGGCAAAGCCCGGTGCCGAGCACGAAGCCCGGCGGCACCGAAAGGTCGCGGCGCGCCATGCGCATCAGGTTGTGCGCCTTCGAGCCCACCATCTCTTTGGTCGGCAGATCGTCGGGCCCGTCGTAGGGGATCCTGTACACCTCGAGAGCGCCGTGGCAGGAGGTCCGTCTACTCACCGGATGACCTCCTCCATAAGGTAGCCGCGCAGCGCTTGGCCCGCGTGAGCGTAGGCGTCGGTGGCCGTCTCCAGCGCGTTCGACAGGTGGCTTATGAGGTACAGGGCCCGAGGCTCTTGAACCTCCGAGATGAGTCGCCGCCGTAGCGTGCGAATTTGCTCGTCGGCCTGATGCTCGAGGGCGACGAGGCGCTCCAGAGCCTGAAGGAAATCGTCGAGATCGTCGCGGACGTCGGCTCGCGTGATGGTGGCCGCGCATTCGATGGTTTTGACCAGTTCCTGAGCCGATCCGACCGCCATGTCGGCGAGCCGCCGCAGCTCGCCCACGGGAATATCCTGCGGCGATAGGAGAGCGCAGAGATCGGCCAGAGACGCCGCCTCCTCCATCTCATCGACGGCATCGTCCGCATACTCCAGGAAATCGATGAGCGAGGCAGGGCGTTGGAACCGCTTGGCGTCGTCGCGCGCTTCGTTGAGCAACTGGTCGGCCCGGGCTTCCCAGGCGACGGCACGTGATGCAAATCTCGCAATCCATTCCCTGTCGCCGTCAACGCCGACGTGCTCGAGTGCTTCGCGCATGGCGACGGCGAGGTCATAACCGCAGGCGGCATGGCGCGCTGCTATATCGAAGATCGCGAGCCCGGCGCTCTCGAAGTAGCGTCGCAAGTCGGCCTTGATCTCATCGAGGATCACGCGGCGTGAGCGGCGCGCAATGAGGCCCGTCGAGGCGGCCCGCATCGAATTGCAAAGGAACTCGACTGCATTGGCCTGCCCTATGAGCTCGTCGAGCCGGTCGCCGTAGCGCAGTCGTTCACCCGCCGCAAACTCGACCGCATCCGCAAGCGCGCGCTCGCCGCCGATCTCGAGAAGGCCGCGGTGCCCGTGGTCATGGTCCGCCGCCCATTTCAATATTTCGACGGCCTTTTCCTTGCCGACGAAGGCGTTGAGCCGCTTGCGCATGCGGTTCCAGTCGATGAGGAACACGATGCGCGAGCCGAGATGGCGCAAGTAGCGCTCGAGGCCGTCGCGATCGCCGGCGCGGTAGGTTCCAGTCGTCAGGAAGTAGGTGCCGTCCTCGAAGCGCTCGCTCGTGCGCGGGTCCGCGTCTTCCCATGCGACGTCAAAGCCCGAGAACAGGCTCTGGAAGAACTTGAGCCTGGAGCGATGCACGTCGGTGTAGGTGAGCGTGACCTCGAGATCACGAACACGGATGACGAGAACATGAGCGTCCGTGGTGCCAATATCGTTCTGGATGAGCAGCCGCCCGGCATGCTCGGTCGCGGTCGTCCCGAGACCCGGATGATTGAACTTCAAGGGAGCCGTGCGGTTGAGGCCGTCCATGAAGGCCGTCACGAGCCGCCGGGAGGGCTCCGACAATCCGTGAACGCGCGCGCCCGCGACCGTCTCGAGCGCCGTTGCCGCCTGCAGCTTGTTGATCGCACGGTGCGCGTCCATCACGATCAAATGCATGCTGTCGCCGGCACCGCGCTCCCCCGAGGTCATGCTGTCGATGTCCTTGCCCGCGAGGATGCCCTGCTCGGCGCGCGGAAGGCTGAGGCGCTTCAGGCGCGTATCGAAGGGACGGCGATCGTCCTCCGGCAAGCAGGCGAGCATATCGTCGATGCACCGCCTTATGCGCCTCAGGATCTCAGGCGCGTGCGGGATCCTGTAGCCGCCATCGCGGTCCTTGCGGGAGCCGGCGACCACGTCGTCCAGGAAATCGTTATCCACCTGGCTGGCGAGGCGCTCCGCCTTCAAGTCGAGCGCGGGGACGCGGGGGCGGTCGGCATTCGACCGCGCGGTCTGCAAAAGCGCAAAGTAGTATTTGATTTGGTCGTTGGCGGTGAGCGAGAGCGCGATGCGGCCCGGCAGCAGCAGGTCCGCCTCGCCCAGCTCAGCAACGATTTCCTGCTTTGAGGTCATGGGAACCGCTTTGGTTTCCGGCGCGCTATCCCCCTAGACCACAGGTTCGTGACAGGCTTTGACTCGCAGCAAACGAATAAGCGCTCGCGACGTTTACCGTTGTTTGACGTGTCTTACAGCCGCGGCACGTATGCTTTCTTAACAAGCCGGAGAATGACCCCCTGCGTCTCCCCTTGGGGAAGCGCGCAAGATCGTGGTTGCCAAGCTGCTGCTCGCCAATACCTTGCGGGTGAGACAAATCAACCCGAGAGAGGGTGACGATGCGCATCGGCGTGCCCAAGGAGATCAAGGTTCACGAGTACCGCGTCGGCCTCACCCCTGCGAGCGTGCGCGAGGTCGTCGCCCACGGCCACGAGGTTATGGTCGAGACCGGCGCCGCCGAGCGCATGGGCGTCTCCGACGACGATTACCGCAAGGCCGGTGCCAAGATCGCGGCGAACGCCGCGGAGGTGTTCGCCAGGGCCGAGCTGATCGTGAAGGTCAAGGAGCCGCAGGCGAAGGAGCGTGAGCTCCTGCGCGAGGGGCAGACGATCTTCGCCTACCTGCACCTGGCGCCCGACCCCGATCAGGCCAAGGCGCTGATGCGCTCCGGCGTGACCGCGATCGCCTACGAGACGGTCACGAGCCCGCACGGCGGCTTGCCGCTGTTGTCGCCCATGAGCGAGGTGGCGGGGCGCATGGCGATTCAAGCCGGCGCCCACTGTCTCGAGATGGAGCAGGGTGGGCGCGGCATGCTGCTCGGCGGCGCCGCCGGCGTGGCCCCCGCAAACGTGGTGGTGATCGGCGGCGGCGTCGCCGGCCTCAACGCCGTGCGCATGTCGATCGGGCTCGAGGCGCTGGTGACGTGCATCGACATAAACATCGAGCGGCTCTATGCACTCGATCAGCGCTTCGGCGCCTCGCTCAATACGATCTTCTCGACCCGCCAGGCGATCGAGGACTATGTGCTCGCCGCCGATCTTGTCATCGGCACGGTGCTGGTGCCCGGCGCCGCGGCGCCCAAGCTCATCGGCGAGGAGCTCGTCAGAAGCATGAAGCGCGGCTCGGTCATCGTTGATGTGTCGATCGATCAGGGCGGCTGCGCGGCAACCTCGCGGCCGACGACGCATGCGCAACCGAGCTACGTGAAACACGGCGTCGTGCACTACTGCGTCACCAACATGCCGGGTGCGGTGGCGCGTACCTCGACCTTCGCGCTCAACAACGCCACGCTTCCTTTCGTGCTGGCGCTCGCCGGCAAAGGCATCGTGGGAGCGTTGCGCAGCGACCCGCACCTGCTTGCCGGCCTCAACGTGTATGCGGGCCAGATTACGCATGCGGCAGTCGCCGCGGCCCTTGGCATCAAGTACGTGGAGCCGGCGCGGGCAATCGGCGGCGTGTGAGGAGAGGGCCCCGGTCCCCAAAGAAACGCCGGGCGCGGCTTGGCTGCCCGGCGATCAGTCCCGAGGGATCTCTTTAAATTGCCTACCGATCGAAATGCTCCCTCCCCAAAAATCCCGGCGATTCTGCAGGTTGTCACTATTCTATAGTACAATTTCCGGTTGCCGCAAGAGCCCTTCCCCCCTTGAGGGTGCTGACGGCCATTCATGCCCTTGCCGCTCCAATGCTTTATCTTTTTTTTGCGCGGCGATATTCGGAAGCCGCGGGCGGTCGGGCTTGCAGCGGACGGGAGCGGCAGAGGGTTCATGGTAAAGCTCGCGCTCGCTTTGGCCTCGGTCTATGCGGCAGTGGCCGTCGCCGCCTTCATCGCGCAACGCAAGCTCATGTACTTCCCCGACAGCGCGCGCGTGCCGCCCTCCAACTACGGCTTGATCGGTGTGGAGGAGCGCGTGCTCGATACGCCCGACGGCGTGCGGCTCATTGCTTGGTACGCGCCTCCCGTCCCGGGGCGTCCGACGGTGCTCTACTTTCACGGCAACGCCGGCAACTTGACCAACCGCGCCGAACGCGTGCGCAAATACACCGCCCGCGGCTTCGGCATCTTCATGCCGAGCTATCGCGGCTACAGCGGCTCGACGGGCTCGCCGACGGAGCGCGCCAACGTTGCCGACGCGAAGCTAGCTTACGAGGCGTTGCGCAAAGACGGCATCGCGTCCGAGGACATCGTTCTCTACGGGGAATCGCTCGGCTCGGGCGTTGCCGTGCAGGTCGCTGCGGAGAAGCCCGTGGGCGGCATCGTTCTCGATGCGCCCTACACGTCGATCGTCGACGTGGCGGCGGCCGCCTATCCGTTCCTGCCCGTGCGCCCCTTCATGTTCGACCGCTACGACACCATGCGCCATCTCGGCGGCGTGAACGCCCCGCTGCTCGTGGTGCACGGGGAGGAGGACGAGGTGATCCCCGTCGATATGGGGCGGGCGGTCTATGCGGCCGCCAACGGCCCCAAGGAGCTCGTGACGTTCCCCGGGGCTGGCCATTCCGACCACCACCTGCACGGCTCGACCGAGGAGATCTTCCGCTGGATCGAGGATCTTTCCCGCCATCGCGCTGCGCGGGCCATGCCGGAAAAGCGAATGCGCCCGTGAGCGGATCGCTCAGGGCGCATCAGGTCGTCGTATAGAATTGCCAGTTAGCGGCGCGGGGCGCTCGGCTTCTGCGGGGCAGCAGGCTTGCCGGGCAGCAGGCCCTCGCGCTGGGCGCGTTTGCGGGCGAGCTTGCGTGCGCGGCGCACGGCCTCGGCTCTCTCGCGAGCTTTACGCTCGGATGGCTTCTCGAAGTAGTTGCGAAGCTTCATCTCCCGGAAAATGCCCTCGCGCTGCATCTTCTTCTTGAGCGCCTTGAGGGCTTGATCGACGTTGTTGTCGCGGACGAGAACCTGCAAGCGGTGCCTTCCTCTGGTTGATTTGCGGATGCCAAAACAACAAGCGCGCTGACCGTCGGCCGCGCGCTCGCCTGTTAACTTGCCCGCTGTCTAGCAAAAAGCGGTTAAATTGTCCATCCGGACGCCACGCACCGCCGCCGGCGCCGCTTCAGAATACCAATGTTCACCGGGGCTTTATCCACGTCACGTGCCCCATTTTACGTCCCGGGCGGGCTTCCCCCTTGCCATAAAGATGCACGCACGCCTCGGAGTCGGCCGCCAGCTGCGGCCAGCGGTCCACCTCGTCCCCGATGAGGTTATGCATCTCGGCATCCGAATGGCGCTCGGTAGTGCCGAGCGGCCAGCCGGCGACGGCGCGGATGTGATTCTCGAACTGGCTCACGGCGCAGGCATCGATGGTCCAGTGGCCGCTGTTGTGCACCCGGGGCGCCATCTCGTTGACGACGAGCGGCTCCGGCGCGTCCCCGCCGACGTAGAACATCTCGACCGCCAGCACGCCGGCGTAGTCCAGCGCCGAGGCGATGGTCCCGGCGATGGCGCACGCGCGGTCGCGGTGGCGATCGGGCAAGCCGGAGGGCACGGACGAGACGCGCAGGATGCCGTCCCGATGCTTGTTGACCGGGATGTCGTAAAAGCGGACTTCGGCGTCAAGGTTGCGCACGACGAGCACCGACACCTCGAAGGCGAAGTCGACCACGGCTTCGAGCGTCGCCGGCGCGCGGCCAATCTCGTCGAACGCGGCCGCTATATCCGCTGCCGCGCCGATGCGGACCTGGCCTTTGCCGTCGTAGCCGAGCCGGCGCGTCTTGAGGATGGCCGGCGTGCCTACGGCACGAATAGCCGCATCGAAATCGGCGGCGGAATCGACCGCAGCGAACGGCGCCACCGGGATGCCGAGCCGCGAGACGAAGCGCTTCTCCTCGAGCCGGTCTTGCGAATACTGCAGCGCTTTAGGTCCCGGCCGCACGGGCCTGATGGCCTCGGCCGCGGCGGCGGCGGCAAGCGGCACGTTCTCGAACTCATAGGTCACGACGTCGACAGAGGCGGCGAAGGCCTTGAGCTTGGCAAGGTCGTCGAAAGCCCCGAGCGTCGTCGCCGCGGCGATCTGGCACGCCGGCCCATCGACGTCATTGTAGATGTGACACTTGAAGCCGAGGCGCGCCGCGGCCAGTGCCAGCATACGCCCAAGCTGGCCGCCGCCGAGGATGCCGATCGTCGACCCCGGGGGGAGTGCGCGCATCACGCGTCCTTGGGAGCGTCGGCGACGGACGCCGTGCGCTTGGCGCGATAGGCCTCGACGCGCTTTGCGAGCTGCGCGTCGGCGAGTGCCAAGATCTGGGCCGCGAGCAGGCCCGCGTTGGTGGCCCCCGTCTCGCCGATGGCGAGCGTGCCGACGGGCACCCCCGCCGGCATCTGCACGATGGAGTAGAGGCTGTCCTGGCCACCGAGCGCCGGCGTGACGACGGGCACGCCTAATACGGGAAGGTGGGTGAGAGAGGCCGTCATGCCGGGAAGGTGGGCGGCGCCGCCGGCTCCGGCGATGATGACCTTGAGCCCGCGGTCGCTCGCCGCTTGGGCATAGTCATAAAGGCGCTTGGGCGTGCGATGTGCCGAGACGATCTTCGTCTCGTAGGGCACGTGCAGCTCATCGAGGACCTCGGCCGCCTTCTTCAGCGTGGGCCAATCCGATTGGCTTCCCATGATGATGCCGACGACGGCTTTGCCGGTGCTCATTGCTGGCGCTGCACGAGGCCTTGAAAAGAAAGCGGGGGCTTACAGGAGCGGGGGCCACAACACAAGAGGTTTTGCGCGCGCGAGGACGCGACGTCCGGGGCGAGGCAGAGCCGCTTAAGCGATGATGTCGGGGAGGAGCTGGTCCTCGATCGCGGTGATGCGATCCTTGACCGCGAGCTTCTTCTTTTTCAGGCGCTTGACCAAGAGCTGGTCGGCGGTTGTAGAGCCTTCGAGCAAGATGATTTCGTCGTCGAGCTGGCGGTGCTCCGCCCGGAGCTTGACGAGTTCGTCACGGAGCTCTCTCTCGTCGACACGCTTCATGCGCAAGCCCGGTAATGCCCCCTCTTAACACCGTGCAAGCGGCCGGACTATCGTCCTATTGGGCGTCCCTGGCAAGCGACGGCTTCGAGTAGATGCACAATAATCCTGGCAGCGCCATAAGTTGCTGGCTTAGCGCCGTCTAAAGCCCCGGAATTTCGTCAAATTACGGCATTTGCCAGATGTTCATGCCAGCCTGTTCGACCGGGGAGCCGCCAATGGACAAGGCGCCCGGCATCTGGCACGCTGAACTGTCTCTTCAACGTACTCATGGAGGACCATGATGGCGCTTGCGGCTCATATCGCAGAGCTAGCGGAGAAGCACCGGCTTCTCGAGCGTAGGATCGAAGAAGAGGTCGCCCGCCCCGGATCGGACGACATTGAAATCCACCGATTGAAACTGGAAAAACTGAAGCTCAAGGACGAGATCGCCCGCCTGTCGGGCGAAGAGACCCGGCACTAGATTTTCACCGATGAGGCAGAGGCGAGCGGCCTCGCTCGCCTCGAAGTCTCACAGCGCCAAAGCCCGAAACATTCCTGCGCTTTGAGTTCGCGCGGGCACGGTAGCCCTCATTTCCAACACGACACCACCGCGGTAGCGGTGACGCGGTCACGCGCTCTTTGCCAGCTCGCGCAGCTTGAATTTTTGGATCTTGCCCGTCGAGGTCTTGGGTATCTCGGCGAACACGATGTGGCGCGGGCACTTGTATTTCGCCAGCCCCTCGCGGCACCAGGCGACGAGGTCCTCGGCGGTGGCGCTAGCGCCGGGCCGTAGCTCCACGAACGCACACGGCGTCTCGCCCCACTTCTCATCCGGCTTGGCAACGACGGCGCAGTAGGCGACCGCGGGGTGCTTGTAGAGCACGTCCTCCACCTCGATGGAGGAAATGTTCTCGCCGCCCGAGATGATGATGTCCTTGGAGCGGTCTTTGAGCTGGATGTAGCCGTCGGGGTAGAGCACGCCCAGGTCACCCGAGTGAAACCAGCCGCCCTTGAAGGCCTCGTCGGTCGCCGCCTTGTTCTTGAGGTAGCCCTTCATCACGATGTTGCCGCGGAACATGACCTCCCCGAGCGCCTCGCCGTCGGCCGGCACGCGTTGCATGGCGAGCGGGTCCATGACGGTCAGGTCCTCGAGCGCAATGTAGCGGACGCCCTGGCGCGTGCGCTTGAAGGCGCGGCCCGCCTCGTCGAGCGCATTCCAATCCACGTTCCATTCGTTGACGACGGCGGGACCGTAGGTCTCGGTCAGTCCGTAGAGGTGGGTCAGGTGGAAGCCGGCGGCGGTCATGGCGTCGAGCACCGCCTGCGGCGGCGGTGCGGCGGCGTGGTTGACGGCGACCACATGCGGGATCGGGCGGCGCTCCTCGGGCTTGGCGTTGAGCAGCGTCGTCATCACGATCGGCGCCCCCGACAGGTGCGTCACGCGATGGTCGGCGATGGCGTCGTACATGGCTTTGGCGCGCACCCAGCGAAGGCAGACGTGCGTCCCGGCGACGACGGACAAGGACCACGGGAAGCACCAGCCGTTGCAGTGGAACATCGGCAGCGTCCACAGATAGACGGGGTGCACGCCCATGCGCGTCTCGAGCGTGTTGGCGTAGCACATGAGGGCTGCGCCGCGGTGATGGTAGACGACGCCCTTCGGGTTCCCCGTCGTGCCGGACGTGTAGTTGAGCGCGATCGCGTCCCACTCGTCGGCAGGCATCTCCCAGGCGAAATCCGGGTAGCCGCTCATGACGAACGCCTCATAATCGAGCTCGGAAAGGCGCTCGCCCGTCTGCGGAAACTCCTGGTCGTCGTAATCGATGACGACGGGTTTCACCGCCGCGAGCGCAAGCGCCTCCTTGCTGGTGGCGGCGAATTCACGATCCGTGATCAGGACCTTTGAGTTGGCGTGGTCGAGCTGGAAGGCGACGATCGGAGCATCGAGGCGCGTATTGATGGAATGCAGCACGGCGCCGGCCATCGGCACGCCGTAGTGGGCCTCGAGCATCGAGGGCGTATTGGAGAGCATCACGGAGACCGTGTCGCCGGGGCCGATGCCGAGCCCGCGCAGCGCCGACGCCAGCCGGCGGCAGCGCGCGTAGAACTCGCCGTAGCTCAAACGTGCGTTGCCGTGGATGACGGCGGTGTGATCGGGGTAGACGGCGGCCGCCCGCGCCAGGAACTGCAGGGGCGTCAGCGGCTGGTAGTTGGCGGGGTTCTTGTCGAGGTTCTCATTGTAGGGATTGGCGGGCATAGCTTGACCGGCGCTCTTTGGGACGGGCATTGCGGTGCAATATGCGCGACGCTACCGAAAGCCGAGAGGCGCGGCAACGGCCATGTCCCTTGCGGGTGCGCTGTGGCGGCAGCGATCCTTCCACGGACAATCCGCCGCCGAAGCGCCCCGCCTGCTTTTGCAGCACAGGGTTTTTGGGACTAATCTTTCCTGAGGTCGCATGGCTGGCCGGGAGATAGCCATGAGCGAAGTAACACAGCAGACGATCGCGCTTTGGATCCTAGTCACCCTGCTCCTGCTCGTGCCCTGGGTGCTGGATTAGCGCTCTCAGCTTGGTGCCGTGGCCGCCGCGCTCGCCGTTTCGCCGCCGCGGTGACGGACGACTGGCGTGCCCAGCCTATTCTCCGCGCCGCTAGTCCTTGTTGGTCTCGGTGTCCCCGTCGGCCTTCGCTTCGTCGTCCTTGTCATCGCCGCCGGACATGCCCTTGAGTTTGGAGAACACGCGCGCCTGCTCTTCCTCCGGCGTCTCCTCGCGCTGCTCCTCGACCTTCGGCTGCACGATCTCGGTCTTGCGCGGCTCGGGCGCCGTCGTCTCCTCGGTCGGCAGCAAGGTGCCGGCCTTCTCCAGGCCCTTTTGCGCCTCCTTGCGCTCGCGTTCGAGGCGGCGCGCGGCCTTCGTCACCTCGTTATCGAGATCGATCTGCGAGCAGAGGCCGAGCGTCACGGGGTCCTGCGGCGCGAGATTGGGCGCGTTCCAGTGGCTGCGGTCGCGGATCTGCGTGATCGTCGGCTTGGTGGTGCCGACGAGGCGCATGATCTGGCTGTCCTTCAGCTCGGGGTGATTGCGCAAGAGCCAAAGCACCGCGTTGGGGCGATCCTGGCGGCGCGAGACGGGAGTGTAGCGCGGGCCCTTCTTGGTGGGCATCTCGGGGACGACGACCTTCGGCTCGGCGAGGTGGAGCTGTAGCGTCGGATCGCGCTCGGCGGCCTCGATCTCGTCGCGCGTGAGCTGCCCGGACGTCACCGGATCGAGCCCTTTGATGCCCTGCGCGACGTCCCCGTCGGCGATGCCTTTGACCTCGAGCGGATGCAGCCCGCAAAAGGCCGCGATCTGGTCGAAGGTCAGCGACGTGTTCTCGACCAGCCAAACGGCGGTCGCCTTGGGCATCAATGGTCTGCGGTCGCTCATGACGGCTCTAATCTCCGGCTCCTGCGGGCTCGTCTGCAGGGCCAAGCTCTTCCATGTAGGTGGGAATGGCGCCTTATAGCTTGTAGGCCCGGCGGCGCGCAACAAGCGATAGGGCGTTAGGCTAACAATGCTTCTCGGCCCCTCGGGTTGCCGGTCGCAGTTGCCGCAGATAGTGTCCGGCCCCTCCGGGCGTAAGACCCGGCGAAGCAGGGAGCGGAAGGCATGGCAACGGCGGCAAAGGGTGTTTTCTTCGAAGATCTTAGTGTCGGCCAGGAGGCGAGCCTGTCCAAGACCGTGACCGAGGCGGATATTGCCGCCTTTGCCGAGATCTCGGGCGACAAGAACCCCGTGCATCTGGACGCCCAGTACGCGGCTGGCACCATCTTCAAGGAGCGCATCGCGCACGGCATGCTGTCGGCAGCCTACATCTCGGCCGTGTTCGGCATGAAGCTGCCGGGGCCCGGCGCCATCTACATCTCACAGACCTTGAGCTTCAAGGCGCCGGTCAAGATCGGCGAGACGGTCATCACCACGGTCAAGGTCGTCGAGCTGATACCGGAGAAGAAGCGCGCCCGCTTCGAGTGTGTTTGCAGCGTCAACGGCAAGCCGGTGGTGCAGGGCGAGGCGGTGCTGATGGTGCCGGCGCGCCCGGCGTGAATGTTAGCGTCCGTGCCTGGTCAAGACCGAGAAGTGCGAGCCGGGGAACGCATGGCGCGTGTGACCGCCGGCGATCTCGTTGGCGATGACCGTGCCGACGACCGTTACAATGATGCCGATCACGATCTGGGGGATCCAATCCTTCATAACTGCGAAATACTCATAGTCGGCGGCGGAATTTGGACGCGGGCCACGCTGGAGGGGCCAGGAGCCTGATGCAGATCGTAGAGGGCTACGGGAATGTGCCACCGGCGGCGCGCGGTGCTGTGCTCGCCATCGGCAACTTCGACGGCATCCATCGCGGCCACCAGGCGCTGATCGCGGCTGCCTTGAAGGAGGCGCGTGCGCGCGGCGCGCCTGCGGGCGTGCTCATCTTCGAGCCGCATCCGCGCGAGTTCTTCCACCCTGAGGAGCCGCATTTCCACCTCACTCCGATGGCGCAGAAGCTCGAGCTCTTCGAAGAGCTCGGCTTGGACCTCGCGGTCGTGCTCCCGTTCAATCGCGAGCTCGCCAGCCTCCCGGCCAATGACTTCATCGAGCGCGTGCTGGTTGCGGGTCTGCATGCCCGCCATGTGGTGATCGGGCACGATTTCTTTTTCGGCAAGGGCCGCAGCGGCACGCCCGAGATCATGCGCGAGGCCGCACAGCGTTTGGGCTTCGGCCTGACCGTCATCGCGCCCGTCGCCGAGGAGGGCGAGGTGTTCTCCTCCAGCGCCATACGCCTGCGCCTCGCGCAGGGCGACGTGAAGGGCGCCGCGGCGATGCTGGGGAGGTGGTGGCGCGCAGGCGGCAAGGTGATCGGCGGAGCCAAACGCGGAGCGGGCCTCGGCTTCCCCACCGCCAACGTGCCCCTTGCGCGCGGCACCGCGCTCGGCCACGGCATCTACGCCGTGCGCGTTTTCGTCGCCGGAAAGCGATACGACGGCGCCGCCTACCTCGGCACGCGGCCCACCTATGACAACGGGATGCCCGTGCTCGAGGTGTTCCTGTTCGGCTTCGAGGGAGATCTCTACGGCCGCGATATCGAGGTCGAGTTCATCGATTTCGTGCGCGAGGACCGCAAGTTTGCGTCGAGCGAGGAGCTCATCGCACAGATGCAGGCAGATTGCGCGAAAGCGGCGGAGATCCTTGCCTCCGCGCCCGCGACGCCGGGCAATTGAGCGCCATATGAGCACCATGTGCGAGCCCATTTGACGGCCGCGCCGCGCCGACGCACCTTTGCGCCGGATTGATGCGAGGAGACACATGACCGGCCTTTCCCGCTCGCTCGACCGCGTGAAGGAGAGCTACGACGTGATCGTCGTCGGCTCCGGCTACGGCGGCGGCGTCGCCGCCTCGCGGCTTGCGCGCGCGGGCAAGCGCGTCGCCGTGCTCGAGCGCGGGCGCGAGGTGCTGACCGGCGGATTCCCAAGCCGCTTCTCCGACCTGAAGAACGAGCTGCAGGTGAGCGGCAAGCGCATGCAGACCGGCCCCTCGAGCGCGCTCTATGACGTGCGCCTCGGAGAGGACATGCACGTGCTCGTCGGTTGCGGTTTGGGCGGCGGCTCGCTCGTCAACGCCGGCGTCGCGCTGCGGCCGGACGGCCGCGTGTTCGCCGACGAGGTGTGGCCCGGGCAGATCGCGCAGGACGGCTTGCTCGACGAGGGATTCCGGCGCGCGCAGCGCTGGCTCGAGCCGCAGAGCGATCCGAGGGCCGCCGCGCACACCAAGTTCAAGTCGCTGGCCGCCGCGGGGAAGGGGATCGCACCGGCGCCGATCGCGCCACCCATCACCGTGAGCTTCGAGGCGATGGTCAACCGCGCCGGCGTCGCGCAGCCGGCCTGCACGCGCTGCGGCGACTGCTGCGGGGGATGCAACGTCGGCGCCAAGACGTCGGTGGCGCTCACCTACCTCGCGGATGCTGCGCGGCATGGCGCCGAGCTCTTCACGCACGCCTCCGTGCGCCACATCGCCAAGGCGCCGGATGGATCGTGGACGGTACACGTGCGCCGCATGGATGCGAACGGCTCGGCGCCGGCGGAGATAACGCTGCGGGCGCCCATGGTTGTGCTCGGGGCGGGCACGCTCGGCACCAACGAGATCCTGCTGCGCTCCCGCGAGCTAGGGCTTGCGCTCTCCGACCGCCTGGGTCAGCGCTTCACCGCCAACGGCGACATCATCGCCTTCGGCTACGGCGCGACGAATCCCGTCGACGCCGTCGGCATCGGCTACCCGCCGAAGCTCGAGGGCGTCGAGATCGGCGCCGCCGTCTCCGGCCAGATCGAGTTCGACGACGAGCGCGACCTCTCTCAAGAGCTGCGCGTGCAGGAAGGCGTGCTGCCCTCCGCCCTGGCGCCGGTGCTTCCCGTCCTTTTCATCCCCAACGGGCGCTTGCTCGGTGCGCTGCAGAGCCTCATCAGCGGCGTCTACAAGGGCCCCTTCTCGCGCCTGCAGACGTTCTTCGCCGTGTCGCACGACAGCGCCGCGGGCCGCTTCGTGCTCGACGAGGACCGGCTCACGCTCGTGTGGCCCGGCGCCAAGGACGAGCCGGTCTATGCGCGCCTCGATGCCGTCCTCAACGCGATCGTGCAGCAGGCGGGCGGCTCGTACGTGAAGAACCCGCTCGCCGGGACCGTCATGGGGCACCAGCCGGCAACGGCACATCCCTTGGGCGGCGCCGGCATGGGGCGCGAGCGCGCGGACGGCGTGGTGAACCATAAAGGCCAGGTGTTCGACGCCGCGCCGGGACGCGGCTCGACCGCGGTGCACGAGGGACTTTACGCCGTCGACGGCGCAGTGATGCCGCGCTCGCTCGGCGTCAATCCGCTGCTGACCATCACCGCGCTCGCCGAGCGCGCGATGCTGCACTTGGCGCAGGACTACCGCTTGGCGTTCGACGATGCGCCGGCGGCAGGTGTCCAGGTGACCCCGACAGACCTCGGCGCCATCGCCGCAGCTTGATTCCCCTCTCCCCGCAAGCGGGGAGAGGGAGGAGTTCAGACGCGCTTCTTGAAGCGCGCCGCCTCCTCCGCGCCCTTGGTCGCGTCGCCGGCGGTGTAGGAGTGTGCGCCTGCTCCGGCGAGCTTGCCCTTGTCCACGATCAGGTACTCGGTGCGGATGGGCTTGCCCGCGAAGTAGGATTCGAGGATCTCGCGCGTGCCGGCCGCATAGCGCGCCTGCGCCGACAGTGAGGAGCCCGAGATGTGCGGCGTCATGCCGTGATGGGGCATGGTCCGCCACGGGTGGTCCTGCGGCGCGGGTTGCGGGAACCACACATCGCCGGCATAGCCGGCGAGCTGCCCGCTTTCCAGTGCACGCACGACGGCATCGCGATCGACGATCTTGCCGCGCGCGGTGTTCACGATGTAGGAGCCGCGCTTCATCTTGGCGATGAGCTTGTCGTCGAAGAGATGCTCGGTCTCCGGATGCAGGGGCGTATTGATCGTCACCACATCGCAGACCTTGACGAGCGACTCGACATTCGGATGGAAGGTGAGGCCAAGCTCCTGCTCCACCTCCTTCGGGAGCCGGTGCTTATCGTAGTAGTGGAGCTTCACATCGAACGGCTTCAATCGCCGGAGTGCGGCAAGCCCGATGCGGCCCGCGGCCACGGTGCCGACGTTCATGCCTTCGAGATCGTAGGAGCGCTCGACGCAATCGGCGATGTTCCAGCCGCCGCGCACCACCCAGCCGTAGGACGGGATGTAGTTGCGCACGAGCGCCAGGATCATCATGACGATGTGCTCGGACACGCTGATGGAGTTGCAGTAGGTCACCTCGGCGACGGTGACGCCGTGCTCCATGGCGGCTTGCAGGTCGGTGTGGTCGGAGCCGATGCCGGCAGTGATGATCAGCTTGAGCTTCTTCGCCTTCTTGAAGCGCTCAGCCGTCATGTAGGCGGGCCAGAACGGCTGCGAGATCACGATCTCCGCGTCGGGCAGCTCACGCTCGAACACCGAGTTGGGGCCATCCTTGTCCGAGGTGACAACGAGCGTGTGGCCCTGGCTCTCGAGGAACTTGCGCAAGCCGAGCTCGCCCGACACGCTGCCCAAGAGCTGTCCCGGCTTGAAGTCGATTGCCTTAGGGGTCGGGAGCGTCTGGCCACCGGGATAGTGATCGAGTTTCGGGATATCGTCGCGGGCGTACGTCTTCGGATAGCCGTCGACGGGATCGTCGTACAGAACGCAAAGAACTTTGGCCATGGGTTCTCCTCCAGGCTCGAGGGTCGGAGGAAACGCCGGCATTGGCGCGGCTCGGAGAGGCGCACGAACATGTGCTCGCCGCAACCCTTGCGGAGAGGCAAAGCGTTCTGGCGTTTCCTGTTGCCGGGCGGCTTCGAGCGTCTTCCGCCTCGGCGGACGCAAGCTCTGCCTTGAACTAAGAGGTAGTCAAATTGGTTTCGCGAACAAGGGTATCGGCCGTCTCGATCACCATGGCTTGATCAATGTTCGGGAATTAAGCCGATTGCCGGAAAAATCGTAGCGGCTAGGGACCCAGGGTCCGCTTGAAGAAGGCCACCTGCTCGCGGCACGCGGTCTCGAACCCGTCACCGACGTAGACCTCGAAATGGCCGATGGGCAGTTGGATGAGCCGCGCGCGGCCCCCCATGCGCGCTGCAACCTTGGCGGCGGCGTGCGCGGAGGCGACGCTGTCCTTCAGGCATGCGATGATGAGCGCCGGGCACTTCACTTCGGGGGCGTAGCGCAGCGGCCGGTAGAAGGGCATTTCGAGAAAGAAGCGCGCGGCAATCTCGTTGCGCCAATCTGGCGGCATGATGGCCATGCAGCCGGCGTAAGCGTCATGGCTCGCCATGGCGGCGAGCTGGCCCGGGGGAGCGGCCAAGGGAACGCAGTAGGGTTTTCCGCCGAGCGCTGCGCGCGCCACGTCAATCAGGGCGGCACCAATCAGGCGAACACCGGCGCTCGTGCCGACGTCCTGCGTAAACATGCGCACGCTCGCGGCGCCATCGAACATGGGACACTGGGCGGAGATCGCAGCGATCCTTCCGTCGCGCGCCGCCGCCGTCAAGACATGCCCGCCCGAGAGCGACGTGCCCCAAAGCGCGATGCGGCCGGGGTCGACGCCCGGCAGGGTGCGCGCATAGGCGATTGCCGCCGCCCAATCGTCGAGCTGCCGCGCAATGGAGATGAGCTGGCGCGGGTCGCCGTCGCTCGCACCGAGATGGCGGTAGTCGAACACCAGCACGTAGAACCCGGCTTGCGCGAAGCGCTCGGCGTAGGGGTGAAGGGAGCCCTCGCGCGTGCCGCCGAGCCCGTGGCCCATGACGATGCAAGGGGTGGCCGGTCCGGTTTGCGCAGCCGGGGCATAGAGCCAAGCGCGGCAGGTGACCTTAGCGCTCAAGAACTCGACGTCGCGGCGCGCGGCGGTTGCCGCCCTCTGCTCCGGCGTGTGCGTATCGCTGCGGGTGAAATCCCGCGTTTTCGTCTGGCAATTCATAGTGGGCTCGTCCCTCACCGTCCAACCTCGATGCCATGACCTCAATTCGGCCGGCGCGCTGTTCCCTGGGGAACAGCGGCGCGACGGCGTAGATACGTGCGCCGCCGCGGGCGGGCTACGCTCGCTGCGAAGGGCGGCCTTTGAGGGTGGGGGAAGAGCGGGCTAACGTATTGATTTAATTGGTGGAGCCGAGGGGAGCCTCAAACACGCACGTCAGCACATTGATTATGCAGGAGATTTTCGGACTGCTACGGTAGCTCTTCGTAGCAGTCATCTGTGGTCGTTGCAAGCACCCATGTCGCGAAGAGCTGCTGGCTGCGACGGTGGGCTGTCAGCTTGCCTTAACGAACGAACGACGGCGCAACTTCCGACGCGAGGTGTCGATGTTTTAGGGACACGCTCGCACGAGAGTCGAGGGCCGGACTTTGGTCCCGCGCTCTCATCGGTAGCTGAGCACGTTGTTAGGGAATCGCAATAGCGAGCGCAGCCATCAGCAAGCGTGCCAAGAACGGCTTACGCAAATAAGCGATGCACCCCGCTTCTACCGCCTCTTGCTGAGTGACCTCATCATCAAAAGCGGTCATGAAGATGACTGGTATCTTAGAACCGGTAGCCGTTAGTCGGCGCCGGAGCTCAATGCCGGACATGCCATCCAAATGAATATCCAAAACAAGACAGGCCGCTTTGCTCGCGCCAGCGCCGTCGAGAAACGCTTCGGCAGACTTAAACCGTTCGGTCTCGAAGCCCTGTGTGCTCAATAGACGCCCGAGCCCCATGAGCAGACTCGGGTCATCCTCTACGAGCGCAACTACTTTCCGTTGAGCCGACACGACTGAACCTGCTGGCCTGTTCCGCGGGCAATGCAGTGATGATCATTTGGGCGCGACCGTGACAGCCGAAGCGTCTGGCCCGTCCGATCAAAGCTTGTACACCACGCTGTGCT
>DATIZL010000182.1:0-2540 GCA_035517115.1 Hyphomicrobium sp. | reverse complement strand
CAAGGCAGACCGGGCCCAACGGCTTCCGGTGCACTCCGAGGAAGATTCCCAAGCTACCGCGGCCGCTCTGCCCCAAGGGCAGCTCGTGGAACGAACAATACAAGAAGTGTCTACCAGTGCTGCAGTAGGCCCACCGGGTGCGGGCCACACAACAACATGGTTCAACAGGCGCGCATGCCACGCCCGCCAAAGACGCCGCCACGGCCAATCGGCCGCGCGTGGCGTTCTCTCTTGACCGGCATCAAAGGGGACAAACGGCGGCAGGGTTATTTAGCACTGTGTCACAGCGCGCATGGCACAGGAGGAAAACATGTCCAGGTCGTGGTGTCTTGTAATTGCATTGCTGACCAGCATGGCCGTTGCCGCGTCTGTATTTGATACGGCTGCCACCGCAGGCCCACCTGCCTATTCGCCAAGGGCACCCAAGCTGCCTCAGGAACGTCCGCCAAAGACGTGCGAGCCGTACACCCAGGAGCGGACGGAGTGTGTCGGTGGCTTTACGGCGGTGTGCACGTATACCCGAACGAAGGAGTGCAGAACGACAAGGGTTTGCCGCAACCCCCCTACGGGCAAGAGACCCTGCTGAGCCACGTCTGCGTTCCCGCCCGATGCGCGACGTGCCTCCTACGCGGTGACCGGTGAAGTCATCCTGCTAACGGCCCAGGCGCGAAGGCAGGGTGGCGTCTTCAGTTGCGGAAACGGGTTCGCAGAGGACTGCCTGCACAGCCAACACCGCCCTGAAGCAAGGCGCTCGGACCGCGCCTAGAGCTTGCGGGCGGGAAGCGCGCTCACCTCGCACTCGATACCGCCGGCGTAACCCTCGCATGCGATCTTCTTGCCGTGCGCCCGCCACCACAGCGTCGACGCGTGCGGACAGCGCGTGGCAACCTCCTGCCGCCAACGCGCAATGGCGCGGCTGCGCGCCAGCTTCTCGGTATCGTAGTGCTGGGGCGGCTCGAGGTTGAGCCCGCTCGGCGCGCGCACCGAGGCGGCGATCGTGTCGCGGCACGCCTCCTCAGCTCCGGCCGCACAAACACTGAGGGCGAGCAACAGGGCGCTAAAGCTCGACTGTGTGAGCGGTCTCATGGGGTTCTCCTATGGTACTCGATCGCGCAAAGAAGCTAGGCGAGCGGGCGCCGAATTTCATCTGCATCGGGAGAGAGGCGGCGGCATTGCCCGCTATCGCGGGTTATCGCACCATCCCTCAGTCACCCGCGAGGCCGGCCCCTGCGTTATGATGCCAGGCCACATCGCGGGCGAAGGGGGAACCATGCTCGATCTCGAGGCCAACGGCACGACGGTCAGGACCGAGCTGATCGCCGGACTGACGACCTACCTGACAATGGTCTATATCGCTTTCGTCAACCCGACGATCCTCGCTGCCGCCGGCATGGACAAGGGCGCGGTGTTCGTCGCCACCTGCCTCGCCGCCGCCTTCGGCTCTGCGTTCATGGGCCTTTGGGCCAACTACCCCGTAGCGCTCGCCCCGGGCATGGGCCTCAACGCCTATTTTGCCTACTCGGTCGTGAAGGGTCTCGGCGTCACCTGGCAGACCGCGCTCGGCGCGGTGTTCCTGTCGGGCGTTCTCTTCTTCCTCGTCAGCGTCACGCCGGTGCGCGAGTGGGTGATCAACTCCATCTCCAAATCGATGAAGCTCGCCATCTCGGTGGGGATCGGATTTTTCCTGGCGTGCATTGGGCTGCAGGCCGCGGGCCTCATCGCCTCCGATCCAACCACGCTCGTTAGGCTCGGCGACCTCAAGACCCCGCAGGTCGGCGTCGCAGTCGCGGCCTTCCTGCTCATGGCCGCACTCGAAGCGCTCAAGGTGCGCGGTGCCATCCTCATCGGCATTCTTGCCGCCTACGCCGCGAGTCTGATGCTCGGGCTCAGTGTGTTCGGCGGGATCGCCTCGATGCCGCCCTCGATCGCGCCGGTGCTCCTGCAGATGGATATTCCGGGCGCGCTCAGCCTTGGGCTCACCGCCATCGTATTCACGTTCTTCTTCGTGGTCGTCTTCGACAACACGGGCACCCTGATCGGCGTCGCCAACGCTGCCGGCCTCATGACGCCCGACGGCACGCTGCCGCGCATCGGGCGCGCACTCGCCGTTGACTCTACCGCCGCCATGGTCGGCGCAGCGCTCGGCACCTCGACGACGACGAGCTATATCGAAAGCGCGGCCGGCGTGAACGCCGGCGGGCGCACCGGCCTCGTCGCCGTCACCGTCGCCGTGCTCTTCCTCGCAACGCTGTTCTTGGCGCCGCTCGCCGGCTCGATCCCCGCTTTCGCGACGGCTCCGGCGCTTATCTTCGTCGGCTGCCTGATGATGTCCGCCGCGCGCGAGATCGAGTACGAGGACGCCACCGAGTACGTCCCGGCGGCGGTGACGATCCTCTCCATGCCGCTCACCTATTCCATCGCCGACGGCATCGCCTTCGGATTCATAACTTACGCCGGGATGAAGGTGCTGGCGGGGCGCCACGGCGAGTTGTCGGCCGCCATCGCCGGGCTTGCGGCGCTGTTTATCCTTAAGTTCGCGT
>DATIZL010000181.1:0-4056 GCA_035517115.1 Hyphomicrobium sp. | reverse complement strand
TACCCGTGCTGCCGGCCTGAGCTGTCAAGCAGGGCAAGAGGGACGACAGTTTTCCGCGACCATTCCGCGCGACGCGGGCTTGCCAGGCGCAGACGCATGCGCCGCCTTCTCCTCCAGCGCCGCCAACAGCAGCGGATGAAGCTCTCGCTGGTTCAACGTGCTTTCTTCAGGCGCTCCGCGCATCGGTCCGGCGTCAAGAAGAACCGCTCCGGGATCGACCCCTGTTGAACGATCGACGCCAAGGACGAAGAGCCGAGGGCCTGACTGGGGCAATCCGAAATGGCGGGCGTCAACGACGCGCATGAAGCATCGTGCCGGTCTGGAGGTGTCCATAGAGACATCGACGAGGGCGGCAAGGTTGTCGGGAGATGAAGGTGCCGCGCGGTCCCGAGGATCTCGCGCAGGCACTCAAAGCCCCCGCTCGGTGCCTGGAGCGGGTCGGTCTCGAAGCCGGGCGACTGTCGCAATGGCTGTTCAGTGGCTTAGCGGAAGCAGGGTTGCCAGTGGTTTGCATCGAGATGCGGCACACGAAAGCCTTCCTCAAGGCGCAGAACGACGAGTTCGCGCGGCGGTAAACTCATACTGGCCCGACGCATTATCGCCCGTGTCAAGCAGCGCCGCACGGTGCGCCGGCTTGTCTTGCCTGAGCCAAAGCCGATCCTCAGCCGTTTTGCGCCGAGTGCCAATGAACCAAAGTATAATTGGCCTTATCCAGCGCGCAGCCCACCCCCTCTAAGGTTCTGCCCCGCCTTACCCGCGTCCAATGGTTTCAGTCGGCGCGCGAGCGTAGTCTGGTCTAACTGCGGCGTGAAACCGTCCATCCACATCGAGAGGAGCAGGGCATGCACGATGCCGGAAATGGGCTTCCTGCACGAGACGGCTCCCTCACTCGGCCGCACCGGTTCGACCCATTGCCGGATCGCGGCACCGTGATGCGGCGCGATCTCGCACCAACGAACGGGGGTGAGATGTCGGCCGCTGCAGTGGGAGCCGCGACTTCGACAGGAAGAACGGCGATGGACCATGCCGCCTCTGTGGAGATGCCGATTTCATTCGGCCGGTTCCGCCTGTTTCCAAGACAGCGTCTCCTGCTCGATGGAGAAAAGCAGGTGCGGCTCGGAAGCCGCGCATTGGAGCTACTCGTGACATTGATCGAACGGCCCGGCGAGCTCGTCAGGAAAGACGAGCTCATCGCCCGTGTCTGGCCCGACACCATCGTGGTCGAAGACAATCTCGCGGTCCATATCGCGGCGGTGCGGCGGGCGCTCGGCGACGGGAGCGGCGGCAAGCGGTATCTGGTTACGGTTCCCGGGCGAGGGTATTGCTTCGTGGGCAGGGTGACGCGCCAGCGTGCCGCCGGAGCGCCTCACCAAGCCAGCCCCGCAAGGAGGCAACCGCATAATTTGCCCGCCTCGCTGGCCCCGTTGATCGGGCGCGCCGACGTGATCCGTCACCTCGGCGATCAACTGCCGCGCCGGCGCATGCTTACCATCGTGGGGGCGGGCGGAATCGGCAAGACCTCCGTTGCGATCGCGGTCGCAGAGGAGCAGATGGCGAAATTTGAGGACGGGGTTTGGCTGGTCGACCTCGCATCAATCGGCGATGCAGCTCTCGTCGCGACGGCGTCCGCGGGCGCGCTCGGCCTCGAGGTTCGCTCGGGTGATCCGCTGCTTGGGCTGATCGACGCGTTGCACGATAGACGCATGCTCATTGTTCTCGACAATTGCGCGCATGTCGTCGCCGGCGCGGCATCCTTCACACTCGCCGTGTTACGCGGCGCGCCCGGCGTGTGCATTCTCGCAACCAGCCGCGAGCCTCTGCGCGTCGAAGCCGAGCATATTCATCGCCTATCGCCACTCGAATACCCGCCCGTTCCCGGTTCGCAGTCGTCGGCGCAAATAGGCGCTTTCCCGGCCGTTCAGCTGTTCATCGAACGCGCCGCAGCGAGCTTGGACGGATTCGAGCTCGATGACCGCGGCATGCACATCGCCGCCGACATCTGCCAAAAGCTGGACGGGATCCCGCTCGCGATCGAGTTCGCGGCGGCGCAGGTCGGCGCGCTCGGGATGCGCGGCTTGGCGTCCCGCCTCGACGATCTGATGCGATTTCCCACCTTTGGGCGCCGCAGCGCGGCTACGCGCCACAGGAGCATGCGCGCTACTCTCGACTGGAGCTATGGGCTGCTCACCGATTTCGAACAAAGAGTGTTGCGTCGGCTTGCCATTTTCAATGGAGGCTTCACGCTGAGAGCGGCTGGCGCGGTCGCCGCCAATCCGGGCGAGGCGGAAGCCGATATCGCCGTTCAGGTGCTGGAACTGGCGGCGAAATCGTTGGTCAGCGTGGAGGCGCGCGCCGCCGAGCCGCGGTTGCGGCTGCCCGAGACCACGCGGGCCTACGCCTTGGACAAGCTCGCCGAAAGCGGCGAACGGGAGGTCCTCGAAAGGCGCCACGCCGAATACTGCCTGGACCTGCTTGAGACCACGGGGCAGAACCACGCCGCTGCTGGGCGGCAAAGCCTCGGACCTCGCTTGCGCTGCTCGACCACTTCGCCACTCATCTCGAATGTCATCTCGATGTCCATCGGCTGCCCAGTGTCGCGCGCTGAGTCACAGGCGAAGACCGGCAAAGACGGCGAACTGAATGATGCACGCGCAAAGACCGACAGCGCCCGCCCAATGTTCAAGACCGTCGCCTTGCGGCGGTCGTCACCCGAAAGCGCGCTTGCGTCCTATGCGACGTCGTCACGTGAGCCTTCCTCTCTTTAGAGTTCGCGGCTGAAGGAGGTTTCCATGCCTTTTGGCGATTTGGTCGATCTCTGCTCAGGAATATACGACCGCCACAAAGAGGTGGACATTTCGTTAGCGGACTATCTCAAATGCTGCGCGCGGGAACCGATGGCGTATGCCAGTGCAGCCGAAAGGATGCTGGCCGCTATAGGCGAGCCCGAGATCGTCGATACCAGCCACGACCCGTGGCTTGGCCGGATCTTCATGAACCGGAGCATGCGGGTCTATCCCGCCTTTGCCGATTTCTACGGCATGGAGGAGACGATCGAGCGCATCGTCGGCTATTTCCGCCATGCGGCCCAGGGGCTCGAGGAGCGCAAGCAGGTGCTCTACCTCTTGGGGCCGGTGGGCGGCGGCAAATCGTCGCTTGCCGAGCGGCTGAAGCTGCTGATGGAAAAGATGCCGATCTATGTGCTGAAGGCGGGCAAGGAGGTGAGCCCGGTCTTCGAGAGCCCGCTCGGCCTCTTCGATTCCATCCGCATGGGCGACACGCTCGAGCGCAGCTATCGCATTCCGAAGCGGCGCCTCACCGGCCTCGCCTCGCCCTGGGCGCTGAAGCGCCTCGACGAGTTCGGCGGCGACGTTTCCAAATTCACGGTCGTGCGCCTCCACCCGTCGCGGCTGCGGCAGATCTGCATCGCCAAGACCGAGCCGGGCGATGAGAACAACCAGGATATCTCAAGCCTGGTCGGCAAGGTCGACATCCGGAAGCTCGAATTCTTCAGCCAGGCCGATGCCGACGCCTACGCCTTTTCCGGTGGCCTCAACCGCACGACGCAGGGCATCCTCGAATTCGTCGAGATGTTCAAGGCGCCGATCAAGATGCTGCACCCGCTGCTGACCGCGACGCAGGAAGCCAACTACATCGGCTCCGAGAACATCGGCGCCATTCCCTACCAGGGCATCATCCTCGCGCATTCGAACGAGGCGGAGTGGCAGACCTTCAAGAACAATCGCAACAACGAAGCCTTCGTCGACCGCATCTGCGTCATCAAGGTGCCCTACTGCCTCAGGGCGCAGGAGGAGCGCAAAATCTACGAGAAGCTCCTCGCCAACAGCGAGCTCGCCGCGTCGCCTTGCGCGCCCGGCACGCTCGACATGCTGTCGCGCTTCCATGTGCTGTCGCGCCTGAAGCCGCACGAGAATTCGAACCTCTACTCCAAGATGCGCGCCTATGACGGCGAGAGCCTCAAGGACAGCGATCCGCGCGCCAAGACGGTGCAGGAATATCGCGACGCCGCCGGCGTCGACGAAGGCATGGAAGGGCTGT
>DATIZL010000180.1:0-27964 GCA_035517115.1 Hyphomicrobium sp. | reverse complement strand
CGACCTCGTCGGCGAAGGCGTCATCGACCCGGCCAAGGTCGTGCGCTGTGCGCTGCAAGACGCGGCCTCCGTCGCCGGTCTGCTCATCACCACCGAGGCGATGGTCGCCGAGCTGCCGAAGAAGGAGCACGCGCATCCCCCGATGCCGGGCGGCGGCATGGGCGGCATGGACTTCTAAGGTCCGCCATTCTGTGGATGAAGGGAAAAGCCCCGGCCTCGGCTGGGGCTTTTTTCGTGATTCTCGGCGTATTGATGCCCGGTGTGGCCCATTGGACCCAGGGGAAAGCTTGTGCTGGGCGGCTCTTAACCTAGATTGGGCAAGCAAGGAGTCGGGTGCGTCTAACTTGGCCCAGTCGCGGCCATTTTCTCCATCTAGCGTGACGGCGGCTTCTGGAGACCGAGGGATGACCAAGAAATCGGCTGTTGTTAAGCGGGCTCGATTGCTTCCGGCAGCTGCCGCATTGGCGTTGATGGGCCACATCGCTGCGCGTGCGGAAGACTGGCCTCAGGCCCCTCTGAAGCGCGCCCCCGAGAGCGAGCTCGGCGCCATGAAGATGGCTGCCGCCGATGCTCCCAAGGACCAGTCCAAGGCGGCGGCTGCCAAACCGGCCGAGCAGAAGCCTGGCGATCAGACACCGCCAGCCGCGGCGACGACGACTGCCACTGCTCCGGCGCCCGGAGCAGCGCCCACGGCGACCGCGCCGTCAACGACAACGCCCCCAGCTCCGGCTGCAACGCCTCCCGCACAGGCACCGGCCGATGCGGCCAAGAAGGATGCTGCCGCCACGCCGCCGGCTTCCACTCCTCCGGCCCCACCCAATACGCCTGCCGCAACGGCAGCGTTGCCGGAGGCCGCGCCCGGCGCGACGCCTCCCGCTGCCCCGCCCGCCGTCGCTCCTGCGCCGCCGGCCGATCCGATCATCGCCGCCGTCCGCCAGCGCATCCCTGAGGCTGCCAAGGGCGCCAATCCGGACGATGTGAAGGCGCTCACGGCCTACTACGGTGAGCTGATCGGTCCGCCGCTCTGGGTGTCGACCACCGGCTTCACGCCCAAAGGCAAGGCCCTCACCGAGGAGTTCGCCAAGGCGGGCGACTGGGGCCTCAATGCCTCCGATTTCCCGGTGCCGCAAGCAGGCACCAATCTCACGCCTGAGGCTGCGGCGGACGCCGAGATCAAAACGGCGGTCTCGGCCTTGAAGTACGCCCGCTACGCGCGCGGCGGCCGCGTCAATCCCATGGCGATCTCGCAGTTGATCGACCAGACGCCGCCCTTGCGCGAGCCCAAAGTGGTGCTCGCCGATCTCGCGGCCACGGATGCGCCCGACGCTTATCTGCGCGGTCTCCATCCCAAGCACGAGCAGTTCGAGCTTTTGCGCCAGGCGCTTCTCAAAGCGCGCGGCGGCACGCTCAAGGAAGCGGCCCCGCCGGTCCCGGCCGAGCAGCCGCAGGATCCCGCGCTCGCCATCCAGATACCGCCGGGACGCATCATCGTGCCCGGCGGCAAGGACCCGCAAGTCGCGCTGCTGCGCAAGCGGTTCAAGGTGCCGGCCGACGATGCCGCCGACGAAACCGTCTACGACGCCAAGCTGCAGGACGCCGTGCGCGAGTTCCAGCGTGCCAACGGTCTGCGCGCGGATGGCCAGATCGGTAACGGCACCCGCAATGCGTTGAACGCGGCCGGCAAGCCCAAGCAGGCAGCCGCCGCTCCTCCGCCGCCGCCCGCCACCAACGAGGCCAAGATCGAGCGCATCCTCATCAACATGGAGCGCTGGCGCTGGATGCCGGAGCAGCTCGGCAAGTTCTACGTCTGGGACAACGTGCCCGAGGCGCTGACGCGCATCGTCAAGGACGGCAAGATCATTCACACTGCCCGCATCATCGTCGGGCAGCCGACCTGGCCGACGCCCTCGTTCTCGGCCGATATGAAGACGGTCGTCTTCCATCCGACCTGGGGCGTGCCCGAAGGCATCAAGGCCAAGGAGCTGGCGCCGATCCTGCGCAAGAGTTCCGGCGGCGTCTTCGGGTTCTTCGGCGGCGGCTACTCGGCTGAGGCCGTGCTCCAGGCCTACCAGCTGCGCGCCTACGTCAACGGGCACCCGGTCGATGCCAACTCGATCGATTGGGGCAGCGTCGACATGCGCTCCGTCAGCTTCCAGCAGCCGCCCGGACCCAAGAACCCGTTGGGCGACGTGAAGTTCTTGTTCCCCAACAAGCACGACGTCTACATGCACGACACGCCGGAGCGGAACCTGTTCCCCAAATCCTTCCGCGCGTTTAGCCACGGTTGCATGCGTGTGCAGGATCCGGCCCGCTTCGCCGAGATCATCCTCGCCGAGGACAAGGGCTGGCCGGCCGAGAAGACGCGCAGCATGTTCGGCGGCGGCAGCCAGGACGTGCCGCTCGACACCCACATCCCCGTGCACGTGACTTACATGACGGCGCGCGTCAACGAGGACGGCAAGCTCGAGACCTACGGCGACGTCTACGGTCTCGACAGCCGCGTCGCCGCGGCGCTCACCGGCAAGGCGATACGCTTCGAGCAGCCGGCCTACCCGCAGGACGATGTCGTCGCCTCCGACGACGACTCCTCGCTTTCGGGTGCGCCCGGCCAGCGCAAGGGCCGCAAGAAGCAGCAGCAGGGTCCGCCGACGCTCGCCGACGCGATCAACGGCATCTTCTCGCCCTGATCTGACGGTTGGCCGCTACGGCCTCACTCTAGCCGCGTACGAGCTCGCCGAGCTTGGCCCTCGCGCGCTCGCGGTCGGCGGGGAAGCCTTGCGCGATCCACCAGGTCTCGAAGGCAGAGATCACACGGCCGACCTCCGGTCCCGGCTCGGCCCCGAGCGCCAGCACGTCGGCGCCGCGTACGGGCAGCTCCGGCGGTTGCCAGCGTTCGGCGAGGCGAACGCGGTGTGCGCGCGCCGGATCGGCCGGCCCATCGCTGGAGGCCGCCCACGCCATCAGTGCGCCATCGGTGAAGGCCTGACTGCCGTGCCGGTAGATGAAGCCCTGCGCCTCGCGCTCGGCGCTCGAAGGGGAAAAGGCGGCGTGCCGTAAGCCCGCTTGAGCGAGCCGCGCCGTCTCCGCCGCCGAGAGCTTGAGCCTTCCCTGCAGCGCCTCGGGCGCGGCACCGGTAGCCAAGGCAGCGAGCCGCAGCACCGGATCGGGGTCGCGCCCGAGCGCCGTCTCGATGGCGACGAGGCGCTCGAGCTTGCCCACGTCGCCGCGAACGCCGAGCAGCGGCTCGATGAGCTGGGCCTCCTCCATGATGCCGATCGCCTCCACTGCGCGCGGCGCGGCGAGCAGCAGCAGCAGCTCGGCGCGAATGCGCTCGCCGGAAAGCTGCACCAATCCAGCCTTCTCGCCGATGGCGGCGGCAAGGCCTTCGGCATCGGGCACTGGCGCCGGATCGTAGCTGGCGAAAAAGCGAAAGAAGCGCAGGATGCGCAAATAGTCCTCGCGAATGCGCTCGCGCGCCGCCCCGATGAAGCGCACGCGCCGGGCGGCGAGATCGGGATATCCGCCTAAGGGATCGTGCACCGTGCCGTCGGACGCGCAGTAGAGCGCGTTCATGGTGAAGTCGCGGCGCCGCGCGTCCTCGCTCCAGTCCTGCGTGAAGGTCACGCGCGCATGGCGCCCGAAGGTCTCGATGTCCCGGCGCAAGGTCGTCACCTCGACCGGCACGTGCTCGGCGACGACCGTCACGGTACCGTGCTCGAAGCCGGTGGGGACCGCCTGCAAGCCTGCGGCTTGCGCCAGCCGCATCACCTCGGCCGGCAGCGCCGTCGTCGCCATGTCGATGTCCTTGACGGGAAGCCCCATCAGCGCGTTGCGCACTGCGCCTCCGACGACTCGCGCTTGCGCGCCCTCCGCCTCGAGCGCCGCGAAGACCGCGGCCGTCGCGGGCCGCTGCAGCCATTCGGCGTTTGCCAGGCTGGGAATGGAGCTCGCCATCGGCGCCCTGCTGCTAGTCGAGGTGGCCCGGCTCGATGCGGCCGTCCTTGAGGACGGGGGGCGTGTAGGTCTGTCCCGGGATGCCGCCCGTGCGCGACCCGAACGTCACCAGCACCACGAGGACGATGATCGCGCCGGCGACAAACAACCAGATCAGCGGCGCGTCGTCGAGCACGCGTGCGGCCCCCGGCTTTTCCTCGCGCGTCATGTAAACGTAGGCGACGTACACGATCGTCGGCAGCAGGAAGAGCAGGATGTTCTCGGCAACGATGCGGATCATGCTGGAAAGAGCCTCTCGTGCATATTCTTCATGATACCAGCCGTGGCGCCCCAAATGAATCTTTCTTGAAACGGCATGGCGTAAAAGCGGCGTTTTACACCGCGCAACACGCGGTCGTGCAGCTGATGGTTGCGTGCATCCATGAGGAAGGACAGTGGCACCTCGAAGGCATCGGCAACTTCCCGCGCGTCGAGCTTGAGCGCAAAAGCCGGCTCGACGAGCGCGACCACGGGAAAGATGCGGTAGCCGGTGCCGGTGCGGTAAGCGTCGAGGTAGCCCAGCGGCTCGACCAGACGGGGATCGAGACCGATCTCCTCTTGCGCCTCGCGCAAGGCGGCGGCGACGGGATCGCGGTCCTCCTCCTCGATCTTGCCGCCGGGGAAAGCGATTTGTCCGGCGTGGTTTGGCAGGCTGTCGGTGCGCTGGGTGAGCAGCACGGTCAACGGCGCGCGCTTCACGACCGGCACCAGCACGGCTGCGGGGCGCGGAGGCTCGCCGGTGCGCCAGGCTGAGGCATCGGGGTTGAAGTCGAAATCGCTCGGAGCGGGCACGGGACCGCCGAGCGGCTCGGGTCCAGGGGGAGCGGGGGTCGGCGCGGCGTGCAGAGCGCGCGCTGCGGCGAGCCGGAAGCCGGCCTCCGTAAAGGGCGAAGCGGTGGTGGCGCCGTCTTGCATGGCCCGCGACCATAGCACGGGCGCTTCGTGCTAGAGATCGGGGGTGCGAATCGCAGCCTCGAACCACGATGGCGTCAAACTCTCGGGTGAGCGTCGAGTTGACCGGCATCGCCGCCAGGAGGACCGTTTGCCGACCCTCGTGCTGCCGCGGATATGGGTGGTACTCTTGCTCGGTGCGCTGTTGGCGCTGCCGGGTCGGGCCACTGTTGCTGCGACGGTTAACGATTTCCTCGCGACGCTCACGCCCGCGCAGGCGGAGGACTTCGAGCGCTGGCGGGCGGCGAAGATCCACTATGACCGCCGGCTCGACGCCTACTGGTACCAGATCGATAGCAAGCGCAAGGACCGGCGGTTGAAGCGCGGCACCGGCCGGCTCTATGCGACGGAAGACTACGTGTGGACGCTTCCGCCCGAGTACGAAGGCCCCCCCCTCTCACCCGACCTCAAGCGCCGTTACGAGGAGTTCCTCGCCGGGCAGCAGCCCTGGAAGGCGGAGCTCGCGCAGCCGGGCCTCGACGACTTCCTGGCCGCGGCGAGGCAATATTACAACTTCGTGCCATCCCGCGTCTCCGAGCGCGAGTTCAAGCGCCGCTATGCGCTGGAGTGCCTCGCACTAGGGCTCACCAAGGACGAGGTCGTGCGCGTCTACGCGCTCGAGACGGGCGGCTTCGGTACGGCCGACATGCAGGCCGGCATCAATCCCGTCACCCGCAAGGGCAAGCCGATCTCGTCCGCACTCGGCTACGCGCAGCTCCTGCATGCGAACACGATCGGCGAGATCGTGAAGCACGGCGATGTGTTCATCTCGCGCCTCCGGACCATGGCCGCCAGCGCGCGCGAGCCTGCGCGCGTCGAAGAGCTGCGCCGGAAGATCGTCGCGTTGCAGGCGATGCAGCGCGCCGCGCGCTCGGTTCCCGACGATTGGTCGCGCCACGTCGCTTTGGCGCAAACGCCGCGCGGCTACGGCATGCACGCCATCAATCTCGACGGCGACATCGGGCCGTGGCTGCAGTCGTCCAAGCTGCGCGGGCTCAAGGACTTCGCCGCCAAGAAGGGCATCACCAATCTCTCCGGCGAGGAGCTGGAGCTCATGAATCTTTCCGGGCCTGCGACGGGGCTCGAGATGATGGAGCCCGTGGGCCTGACCGCGCCGACGCCCAACTTCTTCTCGCGGCGCGCCTACTACGTGAACAAGATGGTGACGGGAAAGACCACGGCCGAGCTGCTCGCCGATTTCACGAAGCGCATGGACAGTAGCGCACAAAAGCCCGGCTCGATCGAGTTCGCGCAAGCCTTCGACGAGGCGCACCAGCAGGAGCGGCTGCCCTGGCGCTGATGACTTAAGCTGGGCGGGGCCAAGCGAATTTGGCCGCCAGCGATGCAGCTTTGCACCGGACATTGACACTCCCGGCCTCTATGATGAGGCAAGAAAAGTTGGGGGGACGTGCGTTTGGGTGGGTTCGGGCGTAGCGTTTTTGCGTGCTTTTCGTTTTCGGGCATCACCCTCGCTACTGGCGCGGCGAGTGGGGCGCTGGCCGATGATTGGCTCCGCTTGCCGAGCCTGACCTACGCCTCCGAGGCCGAGCTCGGCCCCATTGACCGCACCGGTTTCATCCTGTCGCCGGACTTGAGCATCAACGACCAGGTGAAGCTCGGCGGTAGCGGTGGCGCGTTGCTGGAAGACCCCAGCGGCTTCGCGCTCGGCGCCCGGGCCGGCTACGATTACCAGGCCGGCAATGTCCTGCTCGGCGTCATCACCGATGGCTATTACTCCTTCGCCGATGGCGGTGGCAGCGGCGTGGGTGCCGGTGTTTTCAAGTCCGAGCTGCACTACTACGGCACGGTGCGCGGGCGATTGGGCTTCGGCATCGGCCGCTTCCTGCCGTACGCGACCGCCGGCTACGCCTACGGAGAGCTTAAGGTGTCCAACAATGTAACGGGAGTGTCGAGCAGCGAGACGCTGAGCGGTTGGACCTACGGCGGGGGCGTGGAGTTTGTCTGGAACCGCGATATTACAATCTACGGCGGCTACCACCGTATCGATTTCGACGACCGGACATTCGCGGCGCTTCCGGCCGGGCAGAACACGCTGTCGCCGGAGATCGACGTCATCGACGTCGGCTGGATCCGACGCTTCTAGGGCTCACGGCCACTTCACCACCGGTGGCATCGAGGAGAGGATCGAGTCGACGTTGCCCCCCGTCTTCAGTCCGAACACGGTGCCGCGGTCGTAGAGCAGGTTGAACTCCACGTAGCGTCCGCGCCGCACGAGCTGCTCCTCGCGGTCGGCCTCGGTGAAGAGGAGCTTGTAGTTGCCCCGCACCAGCATGGGATAGATGCGCAAGAACGCCTCCCCCACCTCCCGCGTGAACGCAAGCGCCGCTTCCCAGCCGCCCTGATCGGCCTCCGGCGTCAGGTAGTCGTAAAAGATGCCGCCGACGCCGCGCATCTCCTTGCGGTGGGGAAGGTAGAAGTATTCATCGCACCACCTCTTGAAGCGTTTGTAGTCGGCGACCGCGTGCCCCGTGCAGGCCGCGTGCATGGCCGCATGGAAGGCGAGCGTGTCGACGTCCGATTGCGTGCGCCGGCGCTCGAGCACCGGCGTCAAGTCCGCGCCACCGCCGAACCACCACTTGGAGGTGACGACCATGCGCGTGTTCATGTGCACCGCGGGCACGTTGGGGTTCTGCGGGTGGGCGATGAGCGAGATGCCCGAGGCCCAGAACTGAGGGTGCTCCTCGGCACCCGGAATCTGCTTGCGGAACTCGGGCGCAAACTCTCCGTAAACAGTCGAGGTGTGCACGCCGACCTTCTCGAACACCCGGCCCGCCATCAGGCTCATGACGCCGCCGCCGCCCTCGGCCCCCGTATGGTCCGTGCGCTGCCAGGGTGTGCGTTTGAAGCGGCCGGCGGCGCAGTCGCCGAGCGGGGCGCCGGCGGGGAGGTCGTCCTCCAGCGCCTCGAAGCTCGAGCAGACGCGGTCGCGCAGTTCCTCGAACCAGGCGCGGGCGCGCGCTTTGTGCTGATCAAGCTCGCTTTTCTCGCTTCCCATGCCGCCTCTGCCGATACCTGCAAGGCCTTCCTTTGGCCCGGATGCACCGTTAGCCTATATGTGTCCCAGGTGAAATCGAGAAAGTCGTTCGAACTGCAGGCGGCGCTGCAAGCCGCGGCTCGCGACCCTTGATTGAGATCAGAGCGAAGCGGGCCCCATGTTTGAGCGAATCTTTCGCTGGTTCGAGACGCGCATAGACGCCTATGCGCCGGCCCCGATCGTGGAGCCGCCGAAGCGGCTCGCAGAGTTCTTCTGGTTCTACCTGAAGCCGGTGTGGTGGGCGTTCGCGGTCTTGACCGTGCTCACCCTCGCCGCCGCCGGCATCGAGGTCGCCATCATTGCCTTCATCGGCCGCATCATCGACCTGATGCGGGAGACGGCCACCCCGGCGCAGTTCTTCTCCGAGCATCGGACCGAGCTCGCCTTCATGGCGTTCGTAGCGCTTATCGCGCGGCCGATTCTGTCCGCGCTTACGGACTTGACGAAGCAGCAGATGATCCTAGGGCCGGTGAGCGTGCTCGTGCGCTGGCGCGCCCATTCCTATGTCGTGCGCCAGAGCCTCGGCTTCTTCCAGAACGATTTTGCCGGCCGCATCGCCACGCGCGTCATGCAGGTCGGCCCCGCCGTGCGCGACGTCGCCGCCAACGTCTGCGATGTCGTCGTTTGGGTGGCGGTGCACTGGATCGGCGCGTTCCTCTTGTTCTTCGAGGCCGATTGGCGCCTCATCGTGCCGCTCGGCATCTGGCTCGCCGGCTACGCGGTCACGCTCAACTATTTCGTGCCCAAGATCGAGAGGCTGTCCGGCGTCATGTCGGAGGCGCGCTCGCTGCTGACGGGGCGCATCGTCGACATCTATACCAATATCATGACGGTCAAGCTTTTTGCGCACACCGAGCGCGAGGACGCGTACGCGCGCGAGGCCATCGACGAGCACCTTGCCCGCTATCAGGACCAGCTTCGCCTCAACACCATCATGGAGGCGGTGCTGTGGACGCTGAACGGCAGCGTGCTGGTCGTCACCACCGGGCTGGCGCTGTGGCTGTGGAGCCGCGGCGAGATCACCATCGGCGCCATCAGTGTCGTCACCGGCCTCATCATCCGGCTCATGAACATGTCGGGCTGGTTCATGTGGACGCTCGCGGGCATCTTCGAGAACATCGGCGTCGTGCAGGAAAGCATGATGACGATCTCTCGCCCCTTCACGGTCGTCGACGCCGAGGATGCCAAGCCCCTCAAGGTCACTCGCGGCGCCATCTCCTTCGATGACGTGAGCTTCGATTACGGGCACACGCGGAAGGCGGGCGACGGCAAGCCGGGCGGCGTCATCCAGAATTTGTCGCTCGAGGTGGCCCCCGGCGAGAAGGTCGGCCTCGTCGGGCGCTCGGGCGCCGGCAAGTCGACGCTCGTGTCGCTGTTGTTGCGCTTCCATGACCTCGAGCAGGGCCGCATCTTCATCGACGGCCAGGACATCGCGCACGTCACGCAGGATAGCCTGCGCAGCCAAATCGGCGTCGTCACGCAGGACACCTCGCTGCTGCACCGCTCGGTGCGCGACAACATCCTCTATGGCCGCCCCGACGCCGGCGAATTGCAGGCGATCAATGCGGCCGAGCGTGCGCACGCGCATGAGTTCATCGGCGGCCTGCAGGACCTGCACGGCCGCGAGGGCTACAATGCACACGTGGGCGAGCGGGGGGTGAAGCTTTCGGGCGGGCAGCGCCAGCGCATCGCCATCGCGCGTGCGCTGCTCAAAAATGCGCCGATCCTCGTGCTCGACGAGGCGACGAGCGCGCTCGATTCCGAGGTCGAGGCGGCGATCCAGGAGCAGCTTGCCAACCTGATGACCGGAAAGACCGTGATCGCGATCGCCCACCGGCTGTCGACCATTGCCGCCATGGACCGGCTCGTCATCATGGACGAAGGCCGTGTCATCGAAGAGGGGAGCCACGCCGAGCTCCTGCGCCGCGGCGGCCTTTATGCCGAGTTGTGGAGGCGACAGTCGGGCGGCTTCCTCGCGCGCGACGCCGCCGAGTAGCTGCGGCACGTTCGGGTCCAACCTTCGGTCTGCGCCAAATTGCCCCCCGCATTTTTGCTGGCCGAGGGTTGAGAGCGGCCGGGAAGAATGTCAAAAAACCGCATGGCTAATGGGCCCATTCTGTAGGCCTATCGCAGGCTGCGCGGGTTCGAGAGGGAGGAGCCTCGAACCCCGTCCGGCCCCGGACGGCGAATGCGCAGTGCGGCACTCTTCCTCGATGCGGAGGCACCCGTGGCAATTGACGCCGAAGAACCGACCCGCAGGGATTTCATCATCCTCGCGGCCAACGCCTTCGTTGCCGTCGGCGGCGCCGTGGCGCTGTGGCCGTTCATCGACCAGATGAATCCGGATGCCGGTGCGCTGGCACTCGCCTCGATCGAGGTCGATATCAGCCCGGTCAAGGTCGGTCAGGCGATCACCGTGCTCTGGCGCGGCAAGCCCGTGTTCATCCGTCACCGCACCCCGGAGGAGATCGCGGCCGCCAAGGCCGTCGACGTGGCGGAGCTGCGCGATGACTCGGCGCGCAACGACGCCCTCCCGGAGACGACCCCCGCCACGGACGAGAACCGCACCAAGAAGGGCCACGAGGAGTGGATCGTCATGGTCGGGATCTGCACGCACCTGGGGTGCATCCCGAAGGGACAGGCGCTGGGCGACAAGCGCGGCGACTACGGCGGCTGGCTGTGCCCATGTCACGGCTCGCACTACGACACCGCCGGGCGCATCCGCAAAGGCCCCGCCCCGCGCAACCTCGAGGTGCCGGTCTATGAGTTTCTCACTGACACCAAGTTGAAGATCGGCTGAGGAGCGAGGAAGCCATGGCTCTTCACGCGTCGACCTACGAACCCAAGACCCGCTTCGGCAAGTGGATGGACGAGCGCCTGCCGATCGGGCGCCTCATGCACACCCAATTCGTCGACTTCCCCACCCCGCGCAACCTCAACTACTGGTGGACGTTCGGCGGCATCCTGACCTTCTTCCTCGTCGCGCAGATCGTGACCGGCGTCGTGCTCGCCATGCACTACCAGCCGAGCGCCGCGGAGGCTTTCGACTCGGTTGAGGCCATCCGCCGCGACGTGAACTACGGCTGGCTCATGCGCAATTTGCATGCGGTCGGCGCGTCCATGTTCTTCCTCGCCGCCTACATCCACATCTTCCGCGGCCTCTACTACGGCTCCTACAAGAGCCCGCGCGAGGTGCTGTGGATCATCGGCGTGTTGATCTTCCTCACCATGATGGCGACCGCCTTCATGGGCTACTCGCTGCCCTGGGGGCAGATGAGCTTCTGGGCGGTGACGGTGATCACCAACCTCTTCTCCTCGCTGGACAGCATCTACAAGGGGCTCGGCACGGCGATCGTCGAGTGGCTGTGGGGCGGCTACGCGGTGTCGGGCGTCACCCTCAACCGCTTCTACAGCCTGCATTACCTGTTGCCCTTCGTCATCGCCGGCCTCGTCGGCCTGCACCTGTGGGCCCTGCACCTCGTCGGCCAGAACAGTCCCACCGGCCTCGACATCAAGACGCCGGCCGACGCGGTTCCCATGCACCCCTACGCCACGTCGAAGGATGCGGTCGGCATGTTCGCCTTCTTGATCCTATTCGCGTGGTTCGTGTTCTTCTTGCCCGACTACCTCGGGCACCCCGACAACTACACGCCCGCGAACCCGATGGTGACGCCGCCGCACATCGTGCCGGAGTGGTACTTCCTGCCCTACTACGCCATCCTGCGCGCGATCCCGTCGAAGCTGTTCGGCGTCATCGCCATGTTCTCCTCGATCGCGGTTTTGTTCTTCGTGCCGTGGCTCGACACGAGCCGCGTGCGCTCCACCAAATACCGGCCGATCTACCGCTGGTTCTTCTGGCTATTCGTCTTCACTTGCCTGGCGCTGGGCTATCTCGGCTCCAAGCCGCCGGAGGAGACGTACGTGTTTTGGGCGCGCATCTTCACGGCCTACTATTTCGCGCACTTCCTTATCGTCCTGCCGATCGTGGGGCTGTTGGAGAAGCCGCGGCCGCTGCCCGGCTCCATCACCGAGGCGGTGCTCGGCAAAGGTGCCGCGGCGCCACCGGCGCCTGCACGCGCCACAGCTGCGGCAAAGGTCAAGGTTTAAGGGGGCTTCCATGATGAGAGCCGAGCCGGCCTGCAGGATCGCGGCGGTCTTGCTAATCGGCCTCGTTTCGCTCGCGGGAGCCGCGGCGGTCAGGGCCGAGGACGCGGGCGAGGAGCACGCAACCGCACGGCAATCCTGGCCGTTCGCGGGGGTACGCGGCCAGTATGACCGCGCCCAGCTCCAACGCGGCTTCCAGATCTACCAGAACGTTTGCTCGGCCTGTCATGGCCTAAAGCGGATCCGCTTCCGCAATCTTGCCGAGCCCGGCGGCCCCGAGTTTCCCGACGCCTCCGTCAAGGCGCTCGCGATCGGCTGGCCCAACAAGATCTCGGGCGAGATCGACGATCAGGGCAACCCCATCGAGCGCGTGCCGGGCCTCGCCGATCCGATCCTCGGGCCCTACAAGAACGACAAGCAGGCGCGCGCGGCCCAGAACGGCGCGCTACCGCCCGACCTCTCGCTCATCGTGAAGGCGCGCTCGCTCGAAAGCACCGCGCCCTGGTATACGCACTGGTTCTGGATGCTCGTCGACATCGCCCGCGGCTACCAGGAGGGCGGCGCCGACTACGTGTACGGCCTCATGACCGGGTTCCGCGATCCCCCTGCCGGCGCGCAGATGGGCGACGGCATGTACTACAACCTCACGTTCCCGGGGCACCAGCTGGCGATGCCGCCGCCGTTGTCGAAGGACAACTTCGTCGAGTACCAGCCGGATGCCGGCGCCAAGGGCTCGCTCGACCAGAATGCGCGCGACATTGCGGCCTTCCTCGCTTGGACGTCGGACCCGAACCTCGACGCGCGCAAGCGCATCGGCTGGCAGGTGCTGTTCTACCTCGTGGTCACGACGCTCATCCTCTACGCGGCGAAGCGGCTCATCTGGAGCAACGTGAAGCACTAGCCGCGCCACCCTCGCAGGGGCTGCCCCTTCACCTCTCCCGGAGGGAGAGATCGTGAGCGCGGCAAAGCCGAGCGAGCGGGTGAGGGGTTACGACCTTGAATAGAGCGCACACCTCTCACCCGGCTGTCGTGCTGCGCACGTCCAGCCGACCTCCCCCCTTGGGAGAGGTGGACTGCGGCAGTGGTCCGTCATTGGGCGAGCGACCCTTCGAATGTGACAGAGGGCTCGCCGCAGCGGAGGCTTTTCGCTTTGCCGGCCCGCGCCTCCCGTGCCATATCGGCCGCTCTTGCATCGCGAGGAGGCATCGGTGGCGAAGTCCGTTCTGGGGATCGTCGGCGGCAGCGGCTTCTATCATCTGCCCGGCATCAAGAACCCGCACTGGGAGAAGGTCTCAAGCCCCTGGGGTGAGCCCTCGGACGAGATCCTGTTCGCTGAGCTCGATGGCCTGCCCTTCCGCTTCCTGCCCCGTCACGGGCGCGGCCACCGCCTTTCGCCCACGCACATCAACTATCGCGCCAACATCGATGCCTTGAAGCGCGCGGGCGTCACCGATCTCGTATCGATCTCGGCCTGCGGCTCGCTCAAAGACCAGTATCCGCCCGGCCACTTCGTGCTGGTCGACCAGTTCATCGACCGTACGTTTCAGCGCGAGAAGAGCTTCTTCGGACAGGGCTGCGTCGCACACGTGTCGATGGCGCACCCGGTGAGCCCGCTGCTCGTTGCGGCCATCGAGAAGGCGGCTAAGGCGGAGAGCATCCCAACCACCACGGGGGGCACCTACCTCGCCATGGAGGGCCCGCAGTTCTCCACGCGCGCCGAAAGCTTCCTCTATCGCAGCTGGGGCTGCGATGTGATCGGCATGACCAACATGCCGGAAGCAAAGCTCGCGCGCGAAGCCGAGATTTGCTACGCCACCGTCGCCATGGTCACCGACTACGACTGCTGGCACGAGGAGTTCGCACACGTGGACGTGGCGGCCGTCATTGCGGTGATGAAGGACAACACCGAGAAGGCGCACCAGCTCGTGCATCGGCTCGCCGCCGAGTTCCCGCGCCAGCACCTGCCCTGCCCCATCGGCTCGGACACCGCGCTGGAGGTGGCCATCATCACGCCGCCCGAAGCGCGCGATCCCGCACTCATGCAAAAGCTCGACGCGGTGGCGGGCCGCGTGCTGGGGAAGAAATAGCGTCGGGGTGGTCTCGCGGTGACGGAGGGTGCTGCGCTTGTTCTCTGACCTTGCCGCGGCACGAGAGGCGCTCGAGCCAGCGCCCGGCATGGGGCAAGACCGCTAACCATATGTTAACCGACTCGCCGCTGTCCCTGGGATCGCATTTTTATTCCGTTCACCAACAAAGTGTACGCTGTGTTCATGCGCGCAGCGGCTATTGCAATCGCAATCTTTGCGCTTCTCGTTTTCGATCTTGCGACGAACAACGGCGCTTGGGTGAGAGGCATAACTGAATTTGTGGACCACGCGCGCGATCATATTGAGGTCGCACTCGGCGGGTGAGGGTGTCACACATGACTGAAATTAAAGAACGGGAGCATTTGCAGAAAGCCGAACGGCATATTGCGGAGCGGCGCGGGCTAATCAGCATTCAGAAGCACCGCATCGAGGACATGCAGAAGGGCGGCCACAATGCCGCCGGCAGCATCGCTCTCCTGCGCGAACTTGAGGCATCGTTGCGGTCGATGATCAACGATCGAGACGTCCTCGCCCGCAGGCTCAAGAGACGAGAACAATTGCATGGAGCGGAGAAAGTCCCCCCGTCACGCCGTTGATCGGCCTGCCAGGATAATGATGCCCAGCGGGCATCACGTCCCGGCACGCATCACCAATGAGTCCGCAGGCGGAGCGAAGCTGCGCGTCGGCTGGAAGGAATGGCTCCCAGAAGTCTTCGAATTGCAGGACGTCTTCTCGGGCGTTCACCGAGTGGTCCAAACGGTTTGGCGACGGTTCAGTTTGATGGGTGTTCGCTTCCGCGGGCCCAAACCAGATGAGACGCAACGTCCAGACTTCGGCCGGAGGCACTCGGAATAGGCCGCCGTGACCGATCTACCGGCTTCGCTTCAACTCTAACGAGACATCAGCGTGGCTGGGATGCCGTATTTGGGCAGCAGCGTAATCTGCGCCTTGATGTCGATCTCAGCGTCGGGCTCCAGCGTGAACCGGTACTTCTGCCCGACGGTGGCGAGCACGATCGCCGCCTCCACGTTGGCGAAGTGGCTGCCGACGCACATGCGCTGCCCGCCGCCGAACGGATAGTAGGCGAACTTCGGCAGCCGCTTCTCCAGCCCGTCGAGCCAGCGTTCGGGCGAAAAGCGCTCCGGGTCGGGGAAGTACTTGGGATCGCGGTGGTTCACCCACTGGCTCATCAACACCGTGTAGCCGCGCTTCACGCGGTAGCCGCCGAGCTCGAGATCCGTCGTCGCCTCGCGCCCAAGCGCGTAGACGGGCGGATAGAGCCGCATGGACTCGGCAATCGCGGCGCTCGTGTAAGGCAGCGCGCCAAGGTCGTCTGCCCCGGGAGCGCGGGCGCCCAGCACGCGGGCCCATTCGGCCGCGAGCTGTTCTTCCACGCGCGGATGCTGGGAGACGAGATACCACGTCCAGGCGAGCGCCAGCGCCGTCGTCTCGTGCCCCGCGAGATAGAGCGTCATGGCCTCGTCGCGCAGCTGGCGGTCGCTCATCTGCGACCCGTCCTCGTCTTGCGCCGCGATCATGGTGGATAAGAGATCGTTGCCCGGCGGCCGCCGGGTGCGGCCGGCGGCGATGAAGCCGTCCACCACGCGGGTGAGGTCGGCAATGGCCCGCCGCAGCCGCAGGTTGGCGGGCAGCGGCAGCCACAGCGGGATCTGGAAGGGCCAGTCGAGCCGGGTGGTCAGGAGGTCGAACGCGAGCCGCAGGCTGCCGTCGAGGCGCTCGCGGTCGCGCTGGGCATCGAGGCCGAACAGGGTCTTGAGCGCGATCGCGCTCGTCAAGGCGCTGAACTCGGATTCAACGTTGACGGACTTTCCCGAGCTCCACTCTGCGAGCATCGCTTGCGTCAGCTCGACCATCTGCGGAACGTAGGACAATACGCGCGCCTTGAGGAAGGCCGGCTGGATCAAGCGCCGCTGGCGCAGCCAGAAATCGCCCTCGCTGGTGACGAGGCCGTTGCCGAGCACCGGTTTGAAGGCGCGCGCGCCGAAATGCTTGATGTAGTGCTTGGCGTCGGTGATCAGCACTTGCTGGATGAGGTCGGGGTCACTCGCTAGAAACAATTGCCAGCGGCCGACGCGGAAGCTCGCCAGCGGACCATAGGTGCGCGCGAGCTCGAGGAAGAAATCGACGCGCCGCGGGCCGATCTGGCTGAGATTGCCCCGGAGCAAGGAGCCCTTGGGCCCAGGGGGCAAGCCGCGGCGGGTAATGGCAGAGGGTTCGCGCACGTCAGCACCAAGCGAGGCTCAGGGCGGCATCGCTTATATAGGAGGCCATCGTGACGGTCCGAACCCGTTGATCCGAAGGGCCCATCCGCGGCCGCTTTAACCCTGGCCAATCATTGTAAAGCAGCCAAGGCCTCGCGGCCGGCCCTCCCGCGCCGCTGCACGCGATCGCGGCTGGTCCATTCCGGGGGCGGCGGTCGCGGCGCACCCGCGCCCGCGTGCCAATGCGGGCGCAGCGCATCCTGGATGACGCTCTGGTCGAGGCCGCCGCCCGCGATCCAGTCTTGCGTCTTGCGGTAGGCCTGATCGATGAGCTCCGGCGTGCGGGCGAAGTCGAAGGGCGTAATGCCGAGCGGGCAGGCCGTCGGAAGAATGTGGTAGCGGGTCGGCTCGCGAATCCGCTCCAGCTCGGCGACGAGCTGGCCCGCCGTCAACAGCGTGATGGCGTGCAGCGCACTGGCGATGGCTCCGCTCGGCGCCCGCTCCGGCGCGCACGCAAATCCCGTCGGCAAAACGATGAGGCGGCGCGCGCCGAGCGCGATGGCGGTGGTCACTGGCGTGTTGCTGGCGATGGCGCCGTCGCACAAGAGCCGCCCTTCGATCTCGACCGGCTCGAACGCGGCCGGGATGGCGGTCGAGGCGAGGATCGCCTGCGTCACGGATCCTCGCGACAGCACCACGGCTTTGCCGGTAAGCGCGTCGGAGGCGACGATGTACACGGGAAGCGCCGCCTCCTTCATGTCGCGATAGGGCAAATGGCGGTCGAGCAGGCTCTTGAGACCATCGGAGGTCACGAGGTGGCCGCGGCCGCGAATGAAGTTGAAGAGCCGGCGCCAGGTCCAAGGGAAGATGTCACTGCGCTTGAGGCTGCACCAGAGCCGCTCCAGTCTGGCAGTGCCCTCGAGGGTCGGGTCGCCGGCAAAGTAGGCACCGTTGATGGCGCCGACACTCGAGCCGACAATCAAGTCGGGTTTGACGCCGCATTCGGTCAGCGCTCGCAGCATCCCGACCTGCACCGCGCCCAAGCTGCCGCCGCCGGCAAGAACGAGTGCCGTCTTTGCTGCGGATGTGTTTGCGCCCGGGGTCATGTCGCGGTCCTCGGATGCCGCTTGGGGACGACATCTAACCTGAAGACTAGCGGGGCCGCGGTCACCGCCGGAAATACGGAATATCTCCCGTCTTCATAGCCATCGGCTATTACTCAGCCACCGAACATAAGAGGCGGTCAGCGGTGTTCTCCGAGCTCCATAGTCGGCGGGAAGGTCTGACCCTGATGGGCGGCGCCTTGCTGCTGTCCCTGTGCCCGGGGAGCGCCGTCTGGGGCGCCGCCCGGCGCTGGAGCATCGCGGGCGAGCGCGTCGCGAAGCTCGACGCCGTCGACGACAGCATGCGCCGCTTCATGCAGGAGCGCGGCATTCGCGCCGGCGCGGTGGCGGTTGCACGCCAAGGCGAGGTCCTCTTCGAGCGCGCCTATACGTGGGCCGAGCCCGACTATCCCGTGACCGGGACGATGAGTCCATTCCGCCTCGCCAGCGTGAGCAAGGCCTTCACGGAAGCGCTGATCTACAACCTCGTAGAGGCAAATGCGGTCAAGCTCGACACGCCAGTATTCCCCTACCTCGGTCTTGAGCGCGCGGCGTTGCCGGGCCAGTCGGCCGATGCCCGCCTGCGCACCATCACCGTCGGCCAGCTCCTCGATCACAGGGGCGGCTGGGACCGCAAGGCTGCGCATTTCGATCCCTGCTTCCGCATGCGGGAGATCGCCATCAAGCTCGGCCTGCGCAGCGCCCCCACCAAGTGGGATATCGCGCGCTACATGACGGGCGAGCCGCTGCAATTCGATCCCGGCAGCAGGGAGAGCTACTCCAACTTCGGCTATCTGATGCTTGGTCTCGTTGCCGAGAAGGCGGCAAACGACTCCTACGGCAACGCGCTCAAGACGCGCGTGACGGCGCCGGCCGGCATCGACGCTGTGTTCGTGGCCCGCACACGCAAGGATATGCGTTTGCCGGGCGAGGGCTTCTACGACCAGCCGGGCACTGGGCTGACGCCGGAGTTTCCCGACAAGAAGGTGCTGGCGCCGTTGGCTTACGGCGGCGAAGGCTGGTTGACGGAGGCCATGGATGCGGCCGGCGGCCTGGCCGCGACGGCAGGGGCGGTCGCGCGATTGGCGGGGCACTTCGCCATCTGGGGGTTCGGGCCACGGCGCTCCGGGCGCTGGGCGCGCTCCGGCGGCATGGCGGGAACGAGCAGCTGCGCCGTGTCGCGTCCGGACGGCACGGACTATTGCGTCGTCATCAACACGCGCAATCTCCCGCCCTCGGCGATGAGCGACGCTGTTTCGCAGATCGACGGCGTCTTCGATGCGACGGAGCTTTGAGCCTCCTCTCCAGATCGGCGCGCCGCGCCGCTCCCGACCTCGCTCTCGTCGACGCCTAATCCGGACGATAGAACTTGCCCTGCGTTGTCGACGGGAGGACGCCTCCGTGCATCGAGGCGTTGCCGAAGTACCCAACGGCGAGCAGCATGACGAAAAACAGAGCCACCGCGCCAAGGCCGATAAGGACCATGTGCGCCCACGACCGGGCCGAGGGGCTGATCGTCACCGGCTGAGCCGGCTTCAAGCGGGGAGGTCGCGGCGACGGTGTCCTCAAACGTTTCGCGGTCATAGCTCACCGGGCTCTTGGCGGAGGGACCATACGCAGGCCGTGTTAACAGAGCCTCTGCGCTAGCGTCGCGGCGCGGTCACGTGCGGCCCTTGTCGCCTCTTGCGTCCTCTGCTACCGCGCCAGTGGGGTCCGGCGTGCTCTCGATTCGGCCAGACGGTCCCATGCACGCGATCAGCCGGCGACGCGCGCCGCCGCTTGCCGCAATCCTGCTCTGCGCCGCTGCGCTCCTAGGCGCGGTCCTTGTGGCGTTGCCTGCGCGCGCCGACCAAGACGATGACGCCGAGCGCGTCCCCTCCAACGCCGCCGAGATCTACAGCCCCATCGAGAGGACGTTTCAGCGCCAGGAGCTGCTTCCCGCGGGCGCCGTCGCGCGGCTGCCGCAGTTCGGGCCCGCGGTGCCCAACGCGGAGGGACCGATGTTGCTCGAAGACCTGAAAGAGCGGCTTCGCTACGACGACCCCTTCTTCCGCGACATGCGCGTGAACCTCTATCTGCGCACCGGCTATCTCGACCGCGAGAACGCCGGCACGCCGACGGCGCCGCCGTCGACGTCGCAGGCGTGGGCGGGCGGCTCGGCGCTCGGCTTCCGCTCGGGCTGGCACGACGGCTCTCTGCAGCTCGAGGCCGCCGTCGCGAGCGCGCAGCCGCTCTACGCGCCCGAGGACGAGGGCGGTACGCTTCTGCTTACCCAAGACCAGGCCGAGGTGAGCTCGGTTGCCGTTGCCAACGCGCGCTTACGCGCGCTCGGCCAGGAGCTCACCGTGGGACGCCAGCTGGTCAAGACGCCCTACATCAATCCCCAGGACAACCGCATGATCCCCAACGCGGTCGAGGGTGTCGCGCTCATGCGCCGCCGCGACGAGGCGCAGACTTTCGACTACGGCTTCGGCTACTTGTGGGGCTTCAAGGCGCGCGACTCTAGCCACTTCGTCTCGTTCTCCAACGAGCTCGGCGTACCTGAGGACCGTGGCGTGGCGGTCGCCGGCGCCAAGATCGTGCCGATCGCGGGATTGACCGTGGGCGCCATCGACTACGCCATACCCGACGTGCTCAACACCGCGTTCGCCGAGGCCGATTGGATCTTTCCCAAGCTCGCCTGCGGTGTGCAATTCCGCTTGAGCGCCAACTACACCGACCAGCGCACCATCGGCGAGGACTTGATGCCAGGCGCCCCGTTCGCGACCTCGCAGGTCTCGGGCCGTGCCGCCGCGAGCTACCACGACGCGACCGTGCTCGCTGCCCTCTCCTCCGACGGCAAGGGTGCCGACCTCAACGGCCCCTTCGGCAGCTTCCCGGCCTATACAGTGCTCGATCAGTTGAACTTCAACAATGCGGGGGAGACCACTTTCGTCGTGGGCGCGGCCTACGACTTCTCGCGCCTCATCACCGACGGTTTGAAGTTCCAGGCGCGCTATGGCAAAGGCTGGAACGTCATCGACCCGCAGACGGGCGACCCGCAGTCGCGGCAGAACGAGTTTAACGTCGAGGCGGAGTATCAGCCCATGTCGGGACCATTTAAGAACCTGCATGTTCAGCTGTTCTATTCGGGCGTGCGCTTTCCCGACAATCCGCCGGGGCAAGACAACCAGCCGCAGGTGCGCGGCGTCATCACGTATCTGGTGCCGCTTCTCTAGTCATGACCGAGCCGCGCGACGATCAGGGCAGCGAGACCCCGCACGAGGGCAATACCTCGCCTGAGCCGTCGCCAGCCAGACGCGTGCTGCGCCCCTATGATGCGCGCATGCTCGACGTCGGCCACGGCCACTGGATTTACGTCGAGGAGATCGGCCGGCCCGACGGCATCCCGGCTCTCTTCCTGCACGGCGGTCCGGGCAGCGGCTCGCAGCACTTCCACCGCGCGCTGTTCGATCCCCACCGCTTGCGCGCGCTGCTGCTCGATCAGCGCGGCGCCGGGCGCAGTCACCCCTACTTGTCGCTAGAGGCCAACACCACGCCGCATCTCGTTGCCGACCTGGAGCGCATCCGCCAGCATTTCGGCATCGACAAGTGGTTCCTCGTCGGCGGCTCCTGGGGCTCCACGCTCGCGCTCGCCTACGCCGAAGCGCATCCGCGGCACGTGCTGGGGCTCGTGCTGCGCGCAGTCTTCCTCGGGTCGGACGAAGAGGTGCGCTGGGCCTTCGTCGAAGGCCCCAAGATTTTCCGCCCCGACCTCTATGCCGATTTCATCGGCTACCTTCCCGAGGGCGAGCGCGCCGATCCGCTCGCTGCCTACCTTGCGCGCCTCGCCGATCCCGATGTGGCGGTGCAGGCGCGTGCCGCGCGGATCTGGAGCGCTTACGAGCGCCGCCTCTCGGTGCTGACGCCGGCGCAGCCGCGGCTCGAAGGCGAGCCGCCGACGGAAGGGCGCCTGCCGCCGACGCCGATCGTGGAGGCACACTTCATCCGCAACCGCTTCTTCCTTGAGCCGGGTCAGCTCTTGTGCGGCGCTGGCGCACTCAGGGGCATTCCCGGTCACATCGTGCAGGGCCGCTACGATCTCTTGTGTCCGCCGAAGAGCGCCTATGCCTTGTGTCAGCAGTGGCCGGAATGCCGGCTGCAAGTCATCGAGGGGGCGGGGCATGACATGGGAGAGCCGGGCGTGGCACCCGCCATGGCAGAGGCGCTCAACCGCCTTGCCGAGGCGGTCTAGCCGGCGCGCTTGCGCTCCAGTGCCGCAAGGCGGCGCTTATACTCCTCCTCCATGGCGGAGACATGCCGGAAGACGTTCTGCAGCTCCTCGCGGCGCTCCTCGCTCTGGGCCTCCTCGAGCCACTGGGCGAACTCCTCGCGCAGCGTGAACAGAACATCGAGCGCGCCAGCAAGCTCGGAAAGCTCGCGTTCGAGTGTCGCAGACGTGTCACCAGCCATGATAGGCGTGCCTCGCTGTGGGCCAGAAGAAGGCAGGATAGCAAATGGCGTTGCGGTGCTACAAACGGCGAGCCTTTGGGAGGGATCGATCATGCACTTGAGGGCCGCTCTGCTCGCGCTTGCGGGCATCTTCGCCGCGGGGGCATTCGCACACGCCGACACGCCGGCGCTAACCGTGTCGTTCGGCGGCGAGCCCCACACCTACTCCGCGGCCGAGCTGCTTGCCCGGCCCGATGCGGCGACGATTACGATCCCGGCAGACGTCGCCTACGGCCGCCCCATGAGCTTCCGCGCGGTGCCGCTGCTGGGGCTCATTCCCGCCACCGCCGGCCCGGCGCTCGACACCATCGAGGCCCGCGCCGCCGACGGCTTCGTCGCGCAGCTTCCGCGCGCGCTCGTCGACAAGGGTGCGACCGGTGGCAGCGTCGCCTGGATTGCGGTCGAGGACCCAAGGGCGCCTTGGCCGAGCCTGCCGGGCAAGCAGCAGAGCGCCGGGCCCTACTACCTCGTGTGGGAGCACCCCGAGCAATCGGGCATCGGCAGCGAGCAGTGGCCGTACCAGACGGTTGCGCTCACCGGCGTCGAATCCCCGGCGCATCGCTGGCCGCAGCTGGCGGTCGCCGCGACCCTGCCGTTGGACGCGCCCGCGCGGCATGGGCAGGAGGTGTTCGCGGTGCAGTGCCTGCCCTGCCACCGCATGAAGGGCGCGGGCGAAGGCGATATGGGTCCTGACCTCGGATCGCCCATGAGCCCCGTGCAGTATTTCACGCCCGAGGCCCTGCGCAAGCTGATCCGCGACCCCAAATCCGTGCGCACGTGGCCGCAGCAGCGGATGCCGGCATTCGACGCGGGCAAGCTGTCCGACGCCGATCTCGACGCTGTTATCGCCTACCTCGGCTCCATGGCGGCACACTGAGGAGCAGTGCACATCAGGAGAACTGCGAGCGGAACACGGCCTTGATCTCCTCAAGCCGCGCTTCCAGCCGCTTGGCAGTTTGCGGCCGCCCCAGCCCGTGGGCGAGCGCAATCGCGGTGTGCAGCGCTTCCTTGGCGTCGCTGTAGCGCGCCGCGGCATCGGAGGAGGAGGTGGCGTCGTACAGGCGCCCGTACGCCTCCTCGGCCAGCCGCTCGTAAAACGCGATCCGGTCTTCCTCGGTCATGCGCGCAAGCATAAGCCAAACGGCGGCGCGTGGTCGCCAGCAGCCGGGGGCGTGAGAAGCGCCGAGGGCGCTAATCCGACGATGAGGTGCCGATCGAGAGCGCCCGATAGAGGATCGGGAACTCGAAGACGGCGTTGAGCAGCCTGTGCACAAGCGAAGCAGCCGAGGCTGGCGCCATTTCCATCGTGCTCAGCGCGTCAACGACGATGTGGCCCATGAACAGGGCCGCAAGATGCAAGCTCGGCTGCCGCGGGTCGGGCGGCGCTGGCTCCGATCGGTGACGGCGGCGCAGGATCGAGCTCAAGCGTGGCGCCTCCTTGAAGAGGCGTACGACCAGCGGAGTTTTGGGCGCGGGCGGCGTCGCCGCGGAGGGAGGAGGTGCGATCGCTGGTGCGGTTGCGACGAACGGGGCGGCGGAGGCGAACTTTTGCCCCTCACCGGCCACGAACTTGGCCTGGCACGGACGTGCGACGATCTCGCAGCGGTACATCACGCGCCCCAGGAACGAGCCGATGGAGACGCGGCCGCAGCGGCTGCCGACCTCGGCCGCGTGGCTCATGTCGACGAAGCTCTCGCCGTGGTCGTAGCGCACACGCTCCATCCAGTCCTTCTTGGCGGCATCGAGCGCGCCCTTGAGGCCGACCCATTGCTTGCCAAGGCCGCTGACGGGGGCGAGGCAGCGGCCTTGGGCGTCCGTGCCGTGGTCGCGCTCGGCGACGGCATCGGGGCTCCGGTAGAGCTTCACGTCCGAGCGATGAGGAGAATCGTGCGCCTTGGCGGCCGAGTGATCGAGGTCACGGCCACTCGCAGGCGCGATGAGCGCTGCAGTCACAGCGAGCACGAGGGCGAAGCGCGTGGGCTGTCTCCCCGTTCGAGCTGGCCAAGGTAGGGGCCTCGGCCGCCTTAATTTCCACTTGCTCGGCCTTGGTAGCCCGATTCGGCCCTGAATCGGCCTTTGGCCCACGCTTAAGCCCCGTGGAAAACCGGCCTTCCGAGCAACGATCATTGGGCAACGGACAGCTCAGGGTGTGGAAGCCCGCGCGAGATGGGAACCAATGCCCGGTCAGCCCATTTGGAGGATGGCGCGAAATCACAAAACCGCGGGGATTAGCACAAGCCCCACCTCGGCTCCGCGACGCGAGCCTCCGGCCGGCAACTGTGCTTTCGCGAGGTGGGTGATGGAGGACTCTCATGGCTGACAAGCAGGACAATGGAGGTACAAGTGCGAAGCTTCCGCAGCTGATTGCCCCAATGGGTCTCGAAACGCTGATCGAGGTTCAGCGGCCCGCTCTTGCTGCGGTGGGGGAACTCAACAGCAGGCTTTATGACGGTATTGCCGCGATGAGCAGGGAGTGGATGTCGCTTCTTGACCGGCGCCTCAGGGAGGACCTTGCGATGCCCGAGCAGCTCGCTGCCTGCAAGACCACGCGAGATATGTACCGGCTCTACGTCGACTACTTTCAAAACGCATTTTCGCACTACCAGTCAGGGTTCGAGCAACTGACCAAATGCGGACTGTCGATGGCAGAAGACGCGTTTGATGTTCTCGGGCTGCGCGCGGAACCGGGTACGCGACGCAAGAAGTAGTGCCGGCAAGACAAGACTCCGATTGCTCGTCCGGCCTCGGCGGCTCGACATTGTGTGCGGCTGGTGCGCGCCGGCTACACGGGACGTCCTGTGCCCATGGAGGAGAACATAAGCAGCGCCAGTGCCCGCGCGCTGGCCTCGAGCATCAGCTTGCCAACCACCAACTGGTCTTGTTCGGAGACTAGGTTCTGAATTGCTTTGGCGTACGCTGCGGGGGTGCACGTACCCAAAGGGTTGTCGGGGTACTCACGATCAAAGGCCATCGCCTTGACCTGCATCGCTGCGGCAATGTCGACGATTTCGCGCGTGATTTTTCCTTGCATGGTGGCGCCCTCCCGAAGATGCGGGCGATGTCGGCCGTACGGACGGCCGACATGTCTCAAGCGGCGGGAGCCTGCCCGCAAAGGCTCAAGGGGAGGTTAGCTCCGTTCATCGCAGGTGTAAGTCAAAACTGCCGCACCTGTTGTTGGCGGCTGTGGATGACCGAGCGACGGGCGGCCAGACTGCCTGCGCCGCGAACTCGGGAACTGGGCCACCTCACCGCGGGACGCGGATGATGACCTCGGTGTGAATGAGCCCCGGGTAGGCGCTCTTTAGCGCCGCGCCGGCAAACCACAACAGCACGCCCAAAATGATCAGCGCGGGGATCGCCGCGAACACCGCCTTGATGAAAAACCGCATGAGATGGAAGAACGGCACGTCGAACCCGGTGACGACCCCCGCCGCTGCGCCCGCCATGGGCACCGGCCGGTCGGCGATGGCGCTCGCACTCGCGCGGTTGGCGTCATAGTCGTGCGTGAGCGTGGCGTTGCGCTTGCGCGTCTCCTCCTCGCGCTTGGCCCGCTCGCGCGCCTCGCGCTCGCGCCGCAGCGTACGCGGCAGATCGTCGGTGTCGGCCATCATGGCAAAATTGGGTTCGGCCACGCGTGCACCCTCCTCGAAACGCCCCGCGCCGGCCGCTCGACACGGCGGCCGCGGTCGAACAGCTAATAGGTTGCGCAGGCGAAACTTTCTGTTCCTATGTCCTCCGATATTGCTATTTTGCGCCGGCAATTTGGCGGGGAGGCGCGAGTGAGCGATCTGCGGCGGCTGGTGCGCACGATTCCGGACTATCCCAAGCCGGGGATCCTGTTCCGCGACGTGACGACGCTGTTTGGCGATGCCAAAGGCTTCAAGGCTGCGATCGAGGGCATGGCTGCGCCATATTTGGGCGGCGGCATCGACGCCGTGGCCGGGATCGAGGCCCGCGGCTTCATTTTGGGCGGCGCCATGGCGGACCGCCTAGGTTGCGGCTTCATCCCCATCCGCAAGAAGGGCAAGCTGCCGTGGAAGACCATCGGGCAGCAGTACTCCCTCGAATACGGCGTCGACATCATCGAGATCCACGAGGACGCCATAAGGCCGGGCGAGCGCATCCTCATCGTGGACGACCTGATCGCCACTGGCGGCACGGCGGAGGCGGCGGCGAAGCTCATCAGCCGCTCGGGCGGCCTGGTGGCGGGGGCGGCGTTCCTCGTCGACCTGCCGGATTTGGGCGGGCTCGATCTCTTGCGCAAGCATGGCATCCGCACGCACGCGCTCATGGCGTTTGAGGGGCATTGAGGCCCGCAGCGCTGCAACGTGCACAACATATCCCCTCTCCCCGGTGGGGAGAGGGTTAGGGTGAGGGGGAGATCCGGCTGCTTTGAGATGGTAACCCCTCACCCGGCTGGCGTGCTGCGCACGTCCAGCCGACCTCTCCCTATGGGAGAGGTGAAGTTGGTGGAGACTTATGACCGATAATCCGCTCCCACCCGAAAAGCTCCCCGTAGTACTCGCCCGCATCGCGGCCTGGCGCATAGCGCCGGATGCGCCGGTTGCCTGCCCGGTGTGCGAGGCGGTAGGCCTTGAAATCCTCGACCAGTCGGCGCGGCCCTATGCCGAGTGGTACGCCTTGAGCTGCACGGCCTGCGGCCTTAAAGCGACGATCAACGTTCCCTTAGGCCCGCAGGTCCCCGGCAGCGACGCATGAAGATCAACGGCAAGGCCTACCGCACCATCTGGCTCGCGGACGATGGCTCATCGGTCGAGGTAATCGACCAGACGCGGCTGCCGCACGAGCTCGTGGTCATTTCGCTCAAATCCATGGAGGACGCAGCACGCGCGATCCTCACCATGCAGGTGCGCGGCGCGCCGCTGATCGGAGCGACCGCCGCCTACGGACTCGCCATGGCGATCCGGCAGGATGCCTCCGACGAGGCGATCGACAAGGCGATCGATTTTCTCGCCAAGCAGCGGCCCACCGCCATCAACCTGCGCTGGGCCTTGGAGGAGATGCGGCTCAGCGTTCAGAACCTGCCGCACTACGAGCGCGTGGCGGCGGCTTACCGGCGCGCCGCCGAGATCTGCGACGACGACGTCGAGACCTGCCGCCGCATCGGCGAGCATGGGCTCTCCCTCATCCGCGACCTCGCGGCCAAGAAGAAGCCGGGCGAAACGGTCGAAGTGCTCACCCACTGCAACGCCGGCTGGCTTGCCTGCGTCGACTGGGGCACCGCCACCTCGCCCATCTACCAGGCGCACGACGTCGGCATTCGGGTGCATGTGTGGGTCGACGAGACGCGGCCCCGCAATCAGGGCGCAAGCTTGACCGCGTTCGAGCTCGGCGGCCACGGCGTGCCGCATACGATCGTCGTCGACAATGCCGGCGGGCACCTGATGCAGCACAAGCTCGTCGATCTTGTCATCGTCGGCACCGACCGCGTGGCGGCCAACGGCGACGTCGCCAACAAGATCGGCACCTACCTGAAGGCGCTTGCGGCCAAGGACAATGGCGTGCCGTTCTACGTGGCGCTCCCGCACTCGACCATCGACTGGACGTTAAAGAGCGGCGCCGCCATCCCGATCGAGGAGCGCTCCTCCGATGAGGTGTTGAAGATGCCGGGGCGGCTGCCGGACGGCTCGGTCGTCACGGTGGAGATCGCCGCGCCCGGCTCACCCGCCGGCAACCCCGCCTTCGACGTGACGCAGGCGCGGCTCGTCACCGGCTTCATCACCGAGCGCGGGGTTTGCCCGGCAACGCGCGAGGGTCTGCTCTCGCTTTATCCAGAGCGCGGTGAAAAATAACGATTATCTCTGCGCCTCCCTCGCCGCGCCGCCGCTCGGCACGAGGCCCGGCCAGCGGCGCGAGGGCGCCGGCATATGTTCATGATCCGCAAAAGAACTTGTGGCACATAGTGCCTACAACCGAAGGCGGAGCGGGCCGTGGCCA
>DATIZL010000179.1:0-14515 GCA_035517115.1 Hyphomicrobium sp. | reverse complement strand
ACTCCGCTTCTGCTTTCGAGAGCACATGAGCTGTATGGCGATGAAACCATTGACCAAGCGCTCTTGCTGATTGGTGTCGATGTTCGCTCCTACGCTAGATGGTTGCGAACTCGGGATATGAATATGAGTTCGGATAAGGTTGAATCTTTGCTTGCCGCCCGCTTCGAAGCGCGCAAACGCAAGGACTTCAAGGAGGCGGACCGCATCCGCGACGAGCTCGCTGCCATGGGCATCGCCTTGAAAGACTCCAAAGACCCCAAGACCGGTGAGATCGTCACGACGTGGGAGGTGGCCCGATGAGCCCCACCCAAAGAGCAACGCCATTCCCTCCCCCCTCGTGGGGGAGGGTTAGGGAGGGGGGGATTGCAGACCATCTGCCGTCGGGATTCCCCCCACCCCTAACCCCTCCCCACCAGGTGGAGGGGAATCTGTTGTCCCGGTGGCCACTCCTACCCCCTCGACCCCGCGGGGAGGGGGATCTGTTGCGTGAGGGGTGGCGGCTATGACCAACATCATGAGCGCGCGCGCGCGTCGGATGCGCCGAGACAGGAGCGATGCCGAACGCAGGCTTTGGTGGAAGCTCCGCGCGCTTAACCGGCAGAGCTTTCATTTCCGGCAGCAGGCGCCGATCGGTCCCTACATTGCTGACTTTGCGGACCACACGGCGAAGATCGTCATCGAGGTCGATGGCTCGCAGCATGCGACACCTGCAATCATGCGGTCGGATGAGCTGAGAACGCGTTGGCTCGAGGCGCAAGGCTATCGCGTGCACCGTTTCTGGATCGGTGAGCTGCTCGCAAATTTGGATGGCGCGATGCTGTCGGTCCTGCTTCTCGTGGGCGTGGTTCCCCCCACCCCTGACCCCTCCCCACCGAGGGGAGGGGGATTGAAGGCCTCATCCCCGTCTACGCTCGGAGGCAAATATGAACGACTGGCGCAGCGACATGCCGGCCAAGGGCCACTGGTTGTTCTACATGGCGGTGAAGATCGCCATCGTGCTGTTCGCCTTCTGGGTTGCGGCGCGCAGCTTCGGATACCTGTGAGGGCAAGATGAGTAAGGAACGGCTCTACCTCTTCGATACGACGCTGCGCGCCCGTTCGCGCGTAGGCGCGCTTCCGCGGAGCACGAACAATCTGCAAGGATGCCGTCGCACAGACGGCAAGTAAAAGCGTATGGCTAAGGAAAGACTTTACCTCTTCGATACGACGCTGCGCGACGGCGCGCAGACGACGGGTGTCGACTTCTCGGTGGAGGAGAAGCAGCGCATCGCCGCCGTGCTCGACGATCTCGGGCTCGACTACATCGAGGGCGGCTATCCCGGGGCCAACGCGACCGACACCGAGTTCCTGTCCGAGCAGCCGAACTTGCGCACTGCCACCATGACCGCGTTCGGCATGACCAAGCGCGCCGGGCGCTCGGTCTCCAACGATCCCGGCCTGCAGGCGGTGCTCGCCTCGCGCGCCAGCGCCATCTGCCTCGTGTGCAAGTCGTGGGACTATCACGTGCGCGTGGCGCTCGGCATCACGAACGAGGAGAACTTGAAGGCGCTCGAGCAGTCGGTGGAGGCCATCACGGCCACGGGCCGCGAGGCGCTGATCGACTGCGAGCACTTCTTCGACGGCTACAAGGGCAACCGCGAGTACGCGCTCGAGGTCGCGCGCACCGCGCACGAGGCGGGCGCCCGCTGGGTGGTGCTGTGCGACACCAACGGCGGCACGCTCCCGCACGAGGTGGAGCGCATCGTCGGCGAGGTCGCCAAGCTGGTGCCAGGCTCGCACCTCGGCATCCACACCCACAACGACACCGAGAACGCGGTTGCCAACTCGCTGATGGCGGTGCGCGCCGGCTGCCGCCAGATCCAGGGCACGCTCAACGGCATCGGCGAGCGCTGCGGCAACGCCAACCTCACCTCCATCATCCCGACGCTGCTCCTAAAGAGCGAGTTCGCCGACTGCTTCGAGACGCAAGTAACGCCCGAGCGGCTACGCACGCTTACGCATGCGAGCCGCGTGCTCGACGAGATCCTGAACCGCTCGCCCGACCGCCACGCGCCCTACGTCGGCGCCAGCGCATTCGCCACCAAGGCCGGCATTCACGCCTCCGCCATCGTCAAGGAGCCCGCGACCTACGAGCACGTGCCGCCGGAGAGCGTCGGCAACCGGCGCAACCTGTTGGTGTCGAAACAGTCGGGCAAGTCCTCGGTCATGGCCGTCATCGAGCGCCTCGGCATCCCGGTCGAGACGGACGACGCGCGCGTTTCCGCGCTGCTCGAGGAGGTGAAGGCGCGCGAGGCCGCCGGCTACTCCTACGAGGCGGCGGAGGCCTCCTTCGAGCTCTTGGCCCGGCGCATGCTCGACAAGGTGCCGCGTTACTTCACCGTCGATTCCTTCCGCGTCATGGTCGAGCGGCGCCACAACGCGCGCGGCAAGCTCGTCACGGTGTCGGAAGCCATCGTCAAGGTCTTCATCAACGGCAACAACGAGCCCTTGTGGTCGGTGGGCGAGGGCAACGGCCCCGTCAACGCGCTTGACCGCGCGCTGCGCAAGGACCTCGGGCGCTACCAGAAGCACATCGATGGCGTGGAGCTCGTCGACTACAAGGTGCGCATCCTGACGGGCGGCACCGAGGCGGTGACGCGCGTCCTGGTCGAGAGCCACGACACCGTGTCGGGCGCGCGCTGGTTCACGGTTGGCGTCTCGCCCAACATCATCGACGCGAGCTTCGAGGCGCTTCTCGACTCGATCAACTACAAGCTGATGAAGGACAACGCCCAGGCCGCATGAGCGCCGGGGCGCAGACGTGGTAACCTCTCACCCGGCGGCTGCGCGGCCGACCTCTCCCACCGGGAGAGGTGAAGCGGCCATCTCAGCCACCTCTCCCAGAGGGAGAGGTCGGAAGCGAATGCAATGAGCTTCCGGGTGAGGGGTTGCGTGGAAATGAGGCGTCTAGCGCACGCCGCCCATGAGCCGCTTGAGCCAGGGCACGAGCGCGAGCAGGATGAGCGTGGCGACACCGACGGCCGCCGCCTGCTGCAGGAAGAAGCTCGCGAGACCGTGCGGGTCATCCGCCGTGTAGCCGCTGCCGAGGATGCCGGCGAGCTTGTTGCCCCAGGCGGCCGCGAGGAACCACACCCCGAGCGTCAGGCCGATGAGGTTTGCGGGAGCGAGCCGGGTCATGGTGCTCAAGCCCACGGGGCTCAAGAACAGCTCGCCCACTGTTTGCACGAAGAAGAGGCCGACGAGCCAGAGCGGGCTCACCTTGCCCTCGCCGGTGAGCAGGGCTGCCGGCACCATCAAGACGTAGGAGAGCCCGAGAAAGAAGAGCCCCAGCACGAACTTCATCGGGCTCGAAGGTTGGCCCGGGCCGAGCCGCTGCCAGGCGAGCGCAAACACGGGCGCGAGCAGGACCACGAACAGGCTGTTCAGCGCCAGGTACCAGGCGGAGGGAAACGGCCAACCGAAGACCTCGGTGCGTGTGAGCTGTTGGCCGAACAGCGCAATGGTAATGCCCGCCTGCTCGAAGATCGCCCAGAAGACCATGGAGGCGATGAAGAATACAAGCACGGCGGCGATGCGCCGAGCATCGGCCGAGCTGGCGAAAGCGAACCAGACAATTACGGCGATCGGTCCCACCAGGAACAGCCCGCGCAGCCATTGGAAGCGCGGTTCGTCAGACAGCACGGTAAGGGCCATGATGACGGCGGTGCCGATGACGACAAGAGCCGCAGTGTGCCACATCGCGGGCCCTTGCACCGTGGGCGGGCGAGCTGCGGCGAAGCTGCGGCTGCGGCGTAGAAAGACGATGAGCCCCAACGTCATGCCGACGCCGGCGGTACCAAAGCCCCAGTGCCAGCTTTGCGCCGGGTCGAAGCCGTGGGCAGTGAGCCAGCTCTTGAACACCGGGCTTTGCGCCAGGAACCCGGTGACGAGGGGCGCGAACAAGGCGCCGAGGTTGACGCCCATGTAGAAGATGGAGAAACCGGCGTCGCGGCGTTCATCATCTCGCGTATAGAGCGCCCCGACCATGGCGCTGATGTTGGGCTTGAAGAGGCCAGTGCCGAGCGCGACGAGCGTAAGGCCGGCGTAGATGGCGCTCTCGGCGGGAATGGCGAGCGTGAAGTGGCCGAGCGCGATGACAGAGCCGCCGATCAGCACCGCGACGCGCGCGCCGATATAGCGGTCCGCAAGAAAGCCGCCGGGGATCGACAGCATATAGACCGCCATCGTGTAGTTGCCGTAGATGCGCGCCGCCTCGGCCGTGCCGCGGCCGAGTCCGCCCTCGGCAACCGGGGCGACGATGAACAGCGCCAGCAGCGCGCGCATGCCGTAGTAGGAAAAACGCTCCCACACCTCGGTGAAGAAGAGCGTCGAGAGGCCCTGCGGCTGACCGCCGAAGCCCAACCTCGCGAGGCCGCCGGCGGCGGCGGCGCTGCTCGTCTCTGCGGGAGATAGATCGGCTGGCATTCCGGGCTGGGGCGGTAGTTGCGCCGCTCACCCATAGCACGCGCCGAGCCCCGCTTTGCAGCGGCAATTTCGAGTGAGCCGAGGAAGGCGTGGGCGATGCGACATGCCTGCTGGCCGGCTCAACGCGCGCGGCGAAGCCGCCGCAGGCGCCGGGGCTGGGTCCTGGCATTGGCACGGAACGGCGCCGTGGAGACGCACTTTAAGCGGCACAGCGCCAGCACGTCGCCGACCTCGCTCGAGGGAACCGGATGACTGAAGAAGAAGCCCTGCACCTCGTCGCAGCCTGCCTCGCCGACCGTGGCGAGGTGCTCCCGCGTCTCCACGCCCTCGGCGACCGTCTCGATCTTGAGAGACCTCGCCAGCTCGCTCACCGCGCGGATGATGGCATAGCTGTCGTTGCGGCCGCGGACATCGCGGACGAACGTTCGGTCGATCTTGATCTTGTCGAACTGGAAGTTCTGCAGATAGCTCAGGGATGCGAACGCCGTACCGAAATCATCAAGCGCGATTTGCACGCCGAGAGCGTGCAGCTTGTGCAAGATTTCGTGCGTGCGCGGGGCATCGCGCAGCAGCACGTTTTCGGTAACCTCGAATTCGAGCCTGCGAGCCTCCAGCTTCGATCGCTCGAGCGCCCGTGTGGTCGCCTGTAGCAGGTTTCCACCGTCGAACTGCGCCGGAGAGAGGTTGACGGTGACCTTGATCGGCTCGGGCCAACTCGCGGCGTCCGCGCACGCCTGCTCGAGGGCCCATTCACCCATACGCACGATGACACCGGTCTGTTCGGCCATCGGAATGAATTCGAGCGGCGCTATCAGCCCGCGCTCGGAGTGGTTCCAGCGCATGAGGGCCTCGAAGCTCGTGACCTGATGCGACTTGAGATTGATGATCGGCTGGTAGTGGAGAACGAGCTCGCCGCGATCGAGCGCGTGCTTAAGATCGGCTTCGAGCCGATGGCGCTCGCGGATCTTCTCGTTCTCGGCCGGCGTGAAGAATACGAAGTGCCCGCTACCCTCAAACTTGGCCTGGTAGAGCGCTACGTCGACGTTCTTTAAGAGGTCATCCGCGGTGGAGCCATCCTCCGGCGCCTGCACGATGCCGATGCTCGCGTCGATCTCAAGGCTGTGCCCGGCGATTTGGTGCGGCTCCTCGATGGCGCGCAGAAGGCGGGCCGCGAGGCCCTCAGTATTCTCCTTCTTGCGGGCGTTGCGCTGCAAGATCGCGAACTCGTCGCCGCCCAGGCGTCCGACGAGATCGTTCCCGCGCACGGCGGCACGCAACCGCTGCGCGACGCTCTGCAGGAGCGCGTCGCCGACGGGGTGTCCGTAGGTGTCGTTGACCTCCTTGAACTTGTCGAGGTCGATCCAGTGCAGGGCAAAGCCGTCGCCGTGCCGCGCGGCTCGCAGCGCCTGCTCGAGCTGCTCGCGAAAATGGAAGCGGTTGGCGAGCTCCGTCAGGGTGTCGTGACGGGCGAGCCAGGTGATCCTCTGCTCGGCGCTCCGTTTCTCGGTGATGTCCTCCTGCAGGTCGACCCAGCCGCCGTTGGCGAGCGGCTGATTGCTGACCAGGATGGTGCGTCCGTCCTTCAATTCCTGCACGTAGGAGAAGGTCTTGCCGCGGGCGAGCTCGGCCACGTGGTGCGCGATCCATTTGCGCTGCTTCTCGATGTCCTCGGCGCGCTCGCTCCCCGTCTCGCGCCGCACGTGATAGCGGACGATATCGGCAAGCGGCGTGCCCGGCTGGGTCAGCTCCGCCGGCAGCCCATAGATGTCGCGATAGATCTTGTTGCACACGATGAGCCGCTGCTCGGCGTCGAACATCGACAGCCCGCGGGCCATGTTGTCGAGCGCGACCTCGAACCAGCCGTTGAGCTGCTCGAGCTGGCGTTTGTGCTGGAGCAGCTCTGCCGTGTTGAGCTTGAGGGCGGCGAGCGTGCGCGCCAGCTCGGTTGGCGTCTGTCCGCTCTCAGGGTCTACGGCCGGTTCGGTTGCCGGGTCTTGGGATTGTGGAGGAGCTTTGGCGATTGCTGGGGACGGGGACTTCACGAGACGACCCTCTTGTGCCGCGATTGACCGGTCCTTACGCGGCAACTGGTAAGGCCGCCCTTAATCCGAACTCTGAATTTTCCGATTTGAGGATAGTCGTTAAGAGACGGCAAAGGCCGCTCGCCTGCGGCCGCGACCTCAACCCTTGAGCAGCTTTTCAGCCGCGGCCTCCGGAGCCAGGTCGCCCGCAAGCACCTGGTCGGCAAGCGCGTCGAGCGCCCGGGGGCCTCCTGCGCGCACGCGAGCTGCAATGAGGTCGGAGGCGGCGCGCGCGATGAGGTAGCGGGCGCGCCGCCGGCGCCGCACGACCGGTCCCTCGGCCTCGGCCTTGTGTCCCGCTGCGGCGATGGCAGCAACGAGCTCGGGCACGCCTTCGCCAGTGGTCGCTGTAGTCTTGAGAACGGGCACGCGGCCCGCCATGCCGGCCCGCAGGCTCAGCGCGCCGATGAGCTGCTGCAGGGTGAGCTCCGCGCCCGGCCGGTCGCCCTTGTTGACGACGAGGATGTCGGCGATCTCGAGCAGCCCCGATTTCATGGCCTGGATGTCGTCGCCGAGGCCGGGTGCCGAAACGACGATGCGGATATCCGCCACCTCGGCCACATCGATCTCGCTTTGGCCCGTACCTACGGTCTCGAGCAGGATCAAATCGCGCCCGGCCGCGTCGAGAGCATCGATGATGCGCACGGCGGCCGGGGAGAGGCCGCCCACGTAGCCGCGGCTCGCGAGCGAGCGCACGAACACGCCTTCATCGTCGAGCGCCGCCGTCATGCGGATGCGGTCGCCGAGTATGGCGCCGCCGGAGACGGGGCTCGAAGGATCGACCGCAATGACCCCCACGCTGCGGCCTGAGGCGCGCACGTCGGCGATGACCGCATTGACGAGCGTCGACTTGCCGGCGCCTGGCGGACCGGTGAAGCCGACGACAAGCGCGCGGCCGAGGTAAGGCTGTAGCTCCTTCAAGAGCGCAGGCGCGGCGGCGGAGAGGCGCTCGAGCTCGGTGATGACGCTGGCGATGGCGCGGCGCTCCCCGGCGCGCATGCGCGCTACGAGGGCCTTGACGTCGGCGTCGGAGGCAACGCGCCCGGGCGGCCGGGCGCTTCTGTGATCAGCCATTGGCGGCTGATACGCGCAACGGGGAGGGGGCGCAAGCGGCCCTGATGCGCCCATCCCCAACGTGGCGCGCGGACCAGAGTCTAGAACCAGACCCCCGGCCAGCGGTAGCGCCGGCGCATCTCGATCGGCCCCACCCCGATGAGCGAGATGCGCGGGCCCTCGGCGATGTCGAGCGGAGGCATGGGCGGGGCCTCCAACGCGTTGAGGCGCGCGATGCGCTGCTCCACCGGCGGGGGGCAGCGCAGCATCGAAGGCTGCGGCACCCGGCGTGCCGGCACCGGCGGGATGAGATCCTCCATGAGCGTGCCGGTCGAGGTCTCGAGCCGCGAGATGGCGGAGGCGAGCCCCAGCGGGTCGCCGGTCAGCAGCGCGCCGGCGCGGTCGGCCTCGAACTCGCGGCTGCGCGACAGGTTGAGCTGCAGGAGATTGAGCAGCGCCGGCGTCAGCACCAGGAGCGCCACGCTCCACCACGAGACGAGCTCGTCGCCGGTCAGCAAATGATAGAGGTTGAGCGCCGCCAGCGCCAAGCCGACGTAATAGAGCAGTTGCGCGGCGCGGGTGACGAGGTCGGCGACGGCGAGCGCGGTCAAGTCGCCGCGGGCGATGTGGCTGACCTCGCGTGCAAAGATGCCGGCGATCTCGCGCATGGTGAGGCGCCGCAATAGACCCTCGGTGACGGCGATGGCGGAGCTGTCGGGCGTCCCCAGTGAGAAGGCGCTCAGCATCATGCTCGGCACGACGAAGAGCTGCGGTGGCCGCTTGAGAGAAGCGCGCCGCGAAAGGTTGTCGGCCAACAGCTCGACCTGCTTCGTGGTGTCCGAGCTCTGGCGACGGGCGCCGTAGAGGCGCATGACCGTCTGCGGACGCAGGCGCAAGGCGAGCGCGACGATGCCCGCAACCGCGGCAGGCGCGGCGAGCAGGCTCCAGGCGCCGATGAGCGGCCAGGTGGCCGCCAGGAAGAGCGCCGCGAACGCCACCAGCAGCACCCCCGCCTGCGCCAGGCCGGCGACGGCGTTGGGGTCGAGCGCCGGCAGGCGCAAGTTACGAACCGTTGCGAAAGACATAGTAGCTTTCCGGTTCTCCGCCGATGACGAGTCCGCGCATGGACTCCTCAATCGCCTTTTCATTTTCGCCGCTGCCCTGTGGGCCGCTCGGCGCCGGAGCCTAGCGTCGCGCTCTTTCTGCTCACCACGGGTGCGTTGTTCACGCTCGCAGTCTACCTCCACCACGCGACCGACGCGCTGCCTTTGTCATTTTAGCCGCTTTGAGCCCTCCGAACCCGGCCATGACCCCCGCCAACGCCCTGAAGCTCAACGCGCTAGCACTCTACGCGATCGCAGCGGTGCTGCTAGCGGCATTCTACTTCGCGTGGGTGAGCTTCGTTCTGCTGTTCCCGGGCCAGCGTGCAGACGGCGTGCCGCCGTTCGAGCCTTCGAAGTGGCGGCCGTAGGCCTCGTGCTCGCGGTTACGCTCGCCAGCGCCGCTGGAATGCGGTTTTACCTGGTGCCCGGACACGCCGGTCCACTACCAGCTGCTCTACCGGCCGAGCTGATCGCCGCACGGCTCAGAACTTGGCGAGGACAGCCTCGTCGACGGGCTTCGCGTGCTTCATCGCCGTGGCAACGATCGCCGGCACGATCTTGAGGGCGTCGTCGACGACGGTGAAGGTCACCTCGAGCCCCGGGCGGATGAAGGTGTCGGCCTTCATGTGCGTGAGCAGGCTCAAGAACGGGTTCCAGAAGCCATCGATGTTGGCCACCACGACCGGCTTGGTGTGGCGGCCGAGCTGAACCCACGTGAGCTGCTCGACCAGCTCCTCGAGCGTGCCGACGCCACCGGGCAGCGCCACGAACGCATCCGAGCGCTCGAACATGATGCGCTTACGCTCATGCATGTCTTGGGTGATGATGAGCTCGTCGGCGTCGCGCAGCATCTGCTCCTTCTCGGTGAGAAAGCCTGGGATGATGCCGGTGACCTTACCGCCGTGGTCGAGGGTTGAGCGCGCGAGCTCACCCATGAGGCCGAGGCTGCCGCCGCCGTAGACGAGGCCGATGCGGTGCCCGGCCAGCTCGGCGCCGAGCGTGCGGGCAGCGGCCGTGTAGGATGGATTCTTGCCGAGGCCAGAGCCGCAGTAGACGCAGACGTTGCGGATGCTCTCGGCGGTTGCTCTCTCCCCAATTCGCTTCTTGCTCATCGATCCTTCCAAGGATGGTCCTCAAATTGCCGCGTAGCGGGTCGTGTATATGGGGACGGTCCCGCCTTTGCGACAGCTCATCGTAGGGCCGGCTGAGGCTTAAATTGGGCGCACCCCCGTAAGGCCCTTTGCGCGGCGAGGCGTCCGCGCGCGCGGCGCCGTCCGCGCTGCCGTTATCCGCTTTTTGGATGTCACATTGGCGACGCCCTTGCAGTTGTGCTTAATGGGACAAGGCACATCACGCCCCATCGCAGACAAGCGGCATAAGCGACGGAAAACGCCGATGAAATGGAACTCGGCAGGGGAGCAGAAACGCAAATGACGGGCAGGCGTTCCGCGTTGGTGCTGGCGGCTCTGCTGGGAACGCAGTGGGCATTCGCCGCGATGGCGGCCGATCAGCCGGCCTCCCAGTCGGAAGCAAGCCTGCGCCAACGCGCCGAGGAGCTCGCGCGCGCCGCCTCCGAGCGTTTCTCGGAGATCATGTCGGGCCGACGCCAGCCCCGCGTCGCAGAGGGCACGACGCCGCCGCAAGCACAAGGCGCGCAAGAGAGCACCGGCGCGGGGGATGAAGCGTTCGCCCCTGTGTGGGATTGGCTCGTGCGCTCGGCGAAGGACTACGACGACGTCATCATCGCCAAGTTCAGAAACCCCTCCGGCGAGGTCGTCATCCTGGGCCCGCACGGCACCGTCGTCGCACAGCAGGACACAGTGCCCGCGGCGAAGGAGCCGGCGCCCTCCGAGCTGCCGGAGGCTAAGCCGACAGGGCCGAGCTCTGGCTGGAGCTGGGGCGCGGTCGAGGAGATCGTGCGCGACTGGTTGGCGCGCGCCAATCGCTCCTACCGCAACGAGATCGTCAAGAAGCTGAAGCAGCCGGACACCGGGACCGCTTGGCCGCCGGCCGAAGTGGTCCCGCAGGCGCCCACGCCCGCGGAGGTGGCAGCCGAAGCAGAAGCTGAGCGTCACGCCGCCGAGGTGCGGCGGGCGGCGGAGGCGGCCGACGCGCAACGCCGGCAGGAGGCGGAGGCGCAAAAGCAGGCCGATGAGGTAGAGGCCAAACGCAAGGCCGAAGCCGAAAGCAAACGCGTGGCAGACGAGGCCGAAGCGAAGCGCAAGGCGGAAGCGGAAGCCAAGCGTCTGGCTGATGAGGCGGAGGCGAAGCGCAAGGCCGATGCCGAAGCTAAACGCGTCGCCGACGAGGCCGAGGCCAAACGCAATGCCGAAGCCGAAAGCAAACGCGTGGCAGACGAGGCTGAAGCGAAGCACAAGGCGGAAGCGGAAGCCAAGCGTCTGTCCGATGAGGCGGAGGCGAAGCGCAAGGCCGAGGCTGAAGCCAAGCGTGTCTCTGATGAGGCTGAAGCCGACGCCGAAGCCAAACGCGTTGCTGAAGAGACGGAGGCCAAGCGCAAGGCCGAAGAAAAGCGTCTAGCGGAAGAAGCGGAGGCCAAACGCGTGGCCGAGGCCGAGACCGCCCGGCGGCTTAAGGAGGAGGCCGAGACCGAGCGCAAGGCCGTCGCCGAAGCCGAGGCGAAGCGGCTCGCGAGCGAGGCCGCCGCAAAGCGCGCCGCCGCGGAGGGCCGCAAGCCCGCTCACGAGAATTCGAGCGTCGCTGTTGCCGTGCCGAGTGTGCGGCACGCGCCGGAGATGCCGGCCGTAGTCGAGCCGGAGCGGAAGGCGCGCAAAGAAGTTCTCGCGTCCGAGCCCGGTCCGGCCAAAATCGTCAAGACGAAGCGGCGCGTGGTCGTGGCCTACGAGGCGCGGCCGAAGAAAGGCAAGCACGGGCAGGCCGCGCTGTATAAGCACGGGCATAAGCACCGCTACGTCGTCGTCGAGGCGCTCCAGCCGAAGCGCATCGTGCACGCATATCGGCAGAAGGCGCACGCTGCGCCGCCGCTTCCTGTGCGCAACAAGGCGCGCAAGACGCCTTCGTGTGCATGTCCGCACGCCTATCGCGCGCCTGCGCCGAAGCTCCATCACGCCCGCAGTCATATCGTGCGGCACGCCTATGCCGCCCCGCACGCCGTGTGGCATTCCTGCGGCAACGATTCGTACTTCGACGGAGTGCCGCTGGCGCATCACCACAAGGTGCGGCATCGCAACCTTATTTTCCGCCGCACGCGCCCCTATATCTCGCCTGAGCGGCGCTAGATTTTCGCGCCACTAGCCATGCCAACGCCGCGCCGTTAGCATCCGCGCAATCGTGCGGCGGGGAGCAATCTGCGAGCTGCCGACGTACCGCCCCCCGCGCCCTCCCTCAAGCAGCAGGTGTCATGAGCTTTCCTCCCGCGATCCCGGCCGCACCTACCGATGAGCGCGAGGAGGACTATCTGGCGGCGCGTGCGAGCCACAGGGCCGTGCTCACCGGGCTCTTGCCGTTCGTGTGGCCCGAGCGCCGTCCCGATCTCAAGGCGCGTGTCGTCGTCGCGTTCGCAGTGCTGCTCATCGCCAAGCTCGTCACGGTGGCGGTGCCGGTGCTCTACAAGGACGCCACCGACCGGCTGACGGCCGCCAGCCACGGCGTATCGCCGGGCGCGGGCCTCGCCATCGGCATCACCGTGCTGATCCTCGCCTACGGTGTCGGCCGCGTGCTGACCATGGTGCTGACGCAGATCCGCGACGTGATCTTCACCGAGGTCAGCCAGCACGCGGTGCGCGAGCTCAACAACCGCACCTTCCAGCACCTGCACCGGCTGTCGCTGCGCTTCCACCTGGAACGGCGCACGGGCGGGCTCTCCCGCGTCATCGAGCGGGCGACGCGCGGGGTGGAGCTCATCATCCGCATGGGCATCCTGAACGTGCTGCCGACCGCACTCGAGCTCCTGCTCGTCGTCGGTATGCTGCTCTACTATTTCGACTGGCGCTACGTGGCGATCGTGCTGGCGACCGTGACCGTCTACATGTGGTTCACGTTCGCCGCGAGCGAGCGGCGCATCGCCATCCGCCGCGAGATGAACGACAGCGACACCGACGCCAACACCAAGGCGATCGATAGCCTGTTGAACTTCGAGACGGTGAAGTACTTCGGCAACGAGGAGCTGGAGGCGCGGCGCTTCGATGCGTCGATGGCCCGCTACGAGAAGGCCGCGATCAAGACGTTCCGCTCGCTCGGCACGCTGAACTCCGGCCAGTCGCTGATCTTCACCGTGGGCATGACGCTGTGCATGCTGCTCGCCGCGCGCGGCATCATCGCCGGCACCAACTCGGTCGGCGAGTTCGTGATGGTCAACGCGCTGATGATCCAGCTCTACATGCCGTTGAACTTCATGGGCATGGTCTACCGCGAGATCAAGCAGGGGCTCGTCGACCTCGAGGCCATGTTCGTGCTGCTCGGTGAGCGCCCCGAGATCAAGGACAAACCGGGTGCGAAGCCTCTGCAGGTGCCACGCGGCGAAATCCGCTTCGACCGCGTGCGCTTTGCCTACGACGAGGACCGCGCAATCTTGAAGGACGTCTCCTTCGAGGTGCCGGCCGGCAAGATGGTCGCTATCGTCGGTCCGTCGGGCGCGGGCAAGTCCACGATCGCGCGCGTGCTGTTCCGCTTCTACGACCTCCAGTCGGGCGCCGTGACCGTCGACGGCCAAGATATCCGCGACGTGACGCAAAAGAGCCTGCGCGCGGCGATCGGCGTCGTGCCGCAGGACACGGTGTTGTTCAACGATACGATCTTCTACAACATCAAGTACGGCCGCCCCGATGCGAGTGACGAGGAGGTCTATGCCGCCGCCAAGCTCGCGCAGATCGATGCCTTCATCCGCACGCTGCCGCAAGGGTATAAGACCATGGTAGGCGAGCGCGGCTTGAAGCTGTCGGGGGGCGAGAAGCAACGCGTCGCCATCGCCCGCACCATTCTCAAGGGGCCGCCGATCCTCATCCTCGACGAGGCGACGAGCGCGCTCGACAGCCATACCGAGAAGGAAATCCAGGACGCGCTCGAAGAGGTGGCGCGCGGCCGCACCACGCTCGTCATCGCGCACCGGTTGTCCACCATCGTGCACGCCGACACCATTCTCGTCATGGAGAAGGGGCGTCTCGTCGAGCAGGGAACGCACGCCGAGCTCGTGGCCAAGGGCGGCCTCTATGCGAGCCTGTGGGAGCGTCAGCGCCAGGCGGAGAAGGCGCGCGAGGAGCTTGCCCACGCGCTGGAGGAGGCGGAGCGCGCGGGAGCCCTGCGGCCGGAGGACATCCGGCTCGTGGCGGCGAAGTAGAGGCAGCATGCACAACCACAAGAGAGGGGGGTTAACCGCGATGAGAGACGGCGCGGCTACGCTTGAGGCAGCGCCCAAGGGCGCGCGCGGGGAATACCTTCGATGTGGGCGCAACTCACACCAGAATTCAAACGGCAGGCGCGGCGTCTCGTGCTGACGCTCACGCTCCTCTCCATGCTGTTCGGGCGCGCAATCCTGCGCGGGTGGCGGGCCGTGCGCCCCACCGTGATGTTCGTGTTCAACGTGCTGGCGGCGCTGATCCTCCTGTTCGAGGAATGGGGCTGGCGCCCGCTCTCCAACCTCATTGCCCAGCTCGCGCGCTTTCCCATATGGGCGGCGCTCGAGCGCCGGATCGCCGACTTGCCGCCCTACGGGGCGCTGGTGACGCTCAGCGTGCCGAGCGCGATCCTCATCCCGGCGAAGTTCCTCGGCGTCTACCTCTTGGTGACCGGCCACTTCGTGACGGCAATCGCGATCATCATTGCGGCGAAGCTCGCGAG
>DATIZL010000178.1:0-8882 GCA_035517115.1 Hyphomicrobium sp. | reverse complement strand
CGCCGCCTTGGAGACGTCGGCCTTGACCGCTATGGCCTTGCCGCCATTCTTGGTGATCTCGGCGACGACCTTATCCGCGCCCTCCTTGCTCGATGCATAATTGACGACGACCGCAGCGCCGGCCGCGCCGAAGCGCTTGGCGATTCCTGCGCCGATGCGCTTGGAGGCCCCGGTCACGACGGCGACTTTGCCTTTGAGCTCACCCATGTTGATCTCCCGTGTTGCGATCCTCAGTTCGATACTTCGACAAGTATCTAATTGAGAAGCCGCAGAGTTCAATGGGGCCGCACCGGGGCCCGCTAAATTGTCGCAAGGTGGTCGAGATAGGCTTTCAAAACAGGGCGTTGCACGGCAAGGCGCAGGAACTTGCCCTCGCGCGTGACCGCGATCAGCCCTGCCGTCTCCAGCTCCTTGAGGTGATGCGACAGCGTCGCCGGGGTCACCCCATGCGTTTCGAGCAAGGCGGAGCACGCAAGCGGCTCCTCGGCCGCACCGATCTGCTTCAGGATCTGCCAGCGGCGCGGCTCGGCGAGCGCGCGCGCGATGAGTTCGAACTGCTTGTCTGTCAAGCGGACGTGTTCCGATTTTGCCATCGCTACAACGTAAGTCTTGCAAGAGTCGGAATCCAGCCGCTCACGGCCGGGGAGCGTTGGCCAGCTCCGCCACCGCCACGTCGCCGTCGGTCACATAGTGGTTGACCCGATGCCCCAGCGGCGCGTCACCTCGCCGATGGCGCCCGAGTCCTTGAGCGTCTCAATAAGGAAGTCACGCTCGGCGTTGGTGTCGGAGTCGGTCGCGTGCGTGACCTGGAAGGTGAGCCGCGTCAGCCCGAGCCCGGTGTCCTTGGTGGCGGCGCCTGCCCAGATCACGCGCTCGCCCGCGGCCGGGCGGTCGGTGTTGAGCCAGAAGCTCGCCGTGTCGGGGCCGGCGGGCAGGTGCTCGAGGCTCTTGCCCCAGAAGCGCACGTGATGGCGCTTGCGCGGGCTGTCGCCGATCGCCTTCTGGAACCCGACGTCCTGCCCGCGCCCGAACAAATAGAGCGTCGAGAACGGCGCTTGCGGATAAGGCTGCGGCAGCACGAAGGCCTTGACCATGCGCCACGAGCTCTCGAGGTCGAGCTTCTCGGCCTCGGTCCAGCCGATTTCCGCGAATGCTTGGCGCAGCTCCGCAAACGTGCCGATGAGCCCGAGGTTGACCGGATCGGCGGGGAGCCCATCGGCGGCGACGGTGAAGCTCGGCACGCTTTTCAGCGTGGAGAATTTCAGTCCCATGCGCACGGCGTAGGGCAGAATGACGTAGGCGCCGACGGCGTAGGTGAGGCCGAGGGCGAGGGCCACGGGCAGCTTCTGGTCGGCCCAGTCGAAGATGACGAATGCGATGAGCCACACGCTGACCGCGCCGATGGCGAAAATTGCGATGCGCTGAAAGACGCGGATCAGCAGTCCCATGCGCGAGATTTCCTCAGGCCGCGGCAACGGGGCGCGGCTACGACTTCCACGAGGCCGACGGCACCGCCGTGCTCCGCCCGGGCCGACCTGCCTGGCGGGCAAGACGGACCACGACCGCTCGAAGGCGCGTGAACTCTCCCGCTCTTCCGAGCGCAAGGGTCACCAGCCACCAAAACAGTGCGACAATGATGGGCGGCATGACCGGAACGTGGAGAACGTTGAGAGCCATGAGGATGAACGGCAGCACCCAGAAGCCCCCCACAAGAGCCAGCTCCCACAGCCGCAGAGGGCGCTTGTCTTCCGACAACCACCACATCAGCCCCGCCGCCGGGATCGCCAGGTCGTAGGCCAGTGCGTAGGGTGGGATCAGCACCGCCGTAAAACCGACCACTGCGGCCGTGAGCGCGGAGTCGCGCGTGACGTGAACGACGGCCAGCGCCGCGACCGCAACCGCGACCGCAAGCACAGCGTGAGCCTTGAGCGCCAGCGCCGGAGGCACGCCGAGCTGGCACAGGAAGGCATAGGGCGAGATCATCATCGTCCAGACAAACCCGCCCGGCTCGGCGAGGAGCCGCGCCTGGTAGGGCAGCGTGTAGGCCACATAGTCGAGCCACGGCGCCGTCCCGAACAGCAGCACGCTGAGGAGCGCGAGACCGGCGGCCGTCGCCGCCGCCGCGGCCATTGCCGCCCACTCGGATCGCACCGCCAGCACCAACGGCAGTAGGATGGCAATGTGCGGCTTGAAGCTGAGGAGACCGATGAGGACGCCGGCAAGGCGCGGCCGCGAGGGCAGCAGGCGGAACGCGCCGACGAACAGAGCGGCCAGCAGGAGCGAGGATTGTGCGAAGCACGTCACCAGGATCACGATGGGAGACAGCAGCAACATTGGCACCAGATGGCGCCGGCCCGGCGCCACCGGGAAACCGGTCACCGCAAGCACGAATGCGGCGAGCCCAAGCGTGCACCAGAGCGTCAGCGCGACAGCGTAGGGCAGCAGGCTCAGCGGCAGCAGCAACGGGAGGACATTGGGCAGATAGGAGAAGTTCATGAACGGCTCGGTCGGCGCCAGGGCCGCCTTGAGGGCCGCGTGGTAGGCGAAAAGGTCGTAAAGCTCGGCCAGCCGCCCTTGAGCCGCCAACTGGCTCGCGAACCAGAAGTTCGCGAAATCCCGGCCGACCACGTATCCGTAGCGGTCGACCCCGTTCACGATCGGCCAGAAAATGCTCCAGGCCACGGCGAGAGACGGCACCAGGGCCAGCACCGTGACGAGCCAGAGAGCATTGCGTGTTTCCTTCGGCATGTGGCGCTCTGCCAATGTACTCCGGAGCGTGTGTTCCTCGGATGGGAACATTGGGACAGCGATCGCTTTGCCAATGAGAGGGATCGGCCCGGGTCGCAATCTGCGGTGATTGGATTAAGAATTGTTGAGGGACAGCTTCGTCCGTACGCCTGCCCCCGGCGCCACATTTCCGACTGCGCCCGCAGCCTTCCGCGTATCGGCCGCGGCGCGCACCGCGTGCCCTATCGGTCGCACGCTTGGAACGGAGTTGTGCAGGCGACACCGCGGATTTGCGGGGGGCCGTAAGCCCGTCTTAGCGCATGGTGCGTAGGGTTGCACGCGGGTCCCGAGGAGCACTCCCATGGTGCAGACGAGCGTGATCGATAGGGGCGGCGCGAGCGCGCCCGCGGGCCTGTCACTCGCCGCGTTGATCCTGCTCGGCACCCGCTTCACGCAAGGCTTCATCTTCTGGGGCGGAGCGACGCGGCGGCTGATCTACGACTTCCACTCCGTCGACGGCGCCGACAAGGCCTTGAAGCTCGACTTCGACGCGCCGGGCTTCGTGGCGGCAAAGCTCACGCACGCGCTGCCCGGCGCGCTGTGGGTGCAGGGCCCCATCGAGTGGACGCTGCGCCACCCCGACCTCATCGTCGCCTCGGTCTGGCTGTGGACCTTCGCCGAGCTCGCCGTCGGCGTCGGCCTCATGCTTGGGCTTGCAACGCGCGCGGCCGCCTTCGCGAGCCTGTGGCTCAACGTCGTGCTGATGCTCATCTTCGGCTGGATGGGCTCGACCTGCCTCGACGAGTGGACCATGGCAGTCTCCGGCGTCGCCATGAGCGGCGCAGTGGTCGTCGCCGGCGGCGGCGCCTGGTCGCTGGATGAGCGCTACGTGATGCCGGCGGCTTGGGCGCAGCGCGCTCCCTGGCTCGCCTGGATCTGCAGCGGACCGTTGCCGGGCGAGACGGTGCGCAAGCTCGCGCTGTGGGTCTCGGGCGCGGCAATCGCCTTCACGCTCGTCACCTATCACATCCTATTCGGAGCGATCGTCACGCCGCTGCACTCGCGCGTGACCTTCCACCGCCATGACATCGCGCTGACGCACGCGCAGCTCGCGCCCGACGGGGCCCTGAGCTTCGACGCCTACGTCGATGCCGGCCCTGACACCGGCGCGGCTTACATCGTGTCGGCAAAGCTGGTCGATGCGTCAGGCACAGCGCTGGCTCAGTGGGATGGCGCAGCGCTGGCCGCGCTGCCAACGAGCGCCATCCGCAACGGCTACCCGTACGTCTGGGCGTCCAAGTTCAAGATCGAGCGCATCGGCTTCTCGGGCCAGACGGGCGCGCGCGCTACCATCACGCTACCGCCATCTGCTGGCGCGAAGCTCGCGCCGGGGCAGAGCTACATCCTCGTGCTCGAAGCCATCGACGGCGCCAAGTGGCAGACGCCGGTGATAGCCAGTCGCCTCTAATACCCGCCCGTTTCGGCGATGAAGCTCTCCGGCGTGCCGTCGGCCGGGTTGACGAAGACGATGTCCTTGGGATCGCGGCGCGGCGTATCGATCGACAGGAACACGATCGGCGTCTCGATCATGTCCGGGAGCGCGTGCACGACGCCGCGGCGGAAATAGAGAAGCTGGCCGGGGCCGAACTCGGCGATGGTCTTCGCGTCCTCCATCCAGAAGGTGCCGCGGCCCTGAAAGACATAGAGGTACTCGTCGCAGCCCTTGTGGTAGTGCGCCGGCGTCGGCTTATAGACGCGGAAGATGCGCGCGCTCGCCTGCGGCGTGTCGGTCAGGTAGGTGTCGAGCAATAGCGTCTTGGCGGTCGCCGGGAACGCCGCCGCGATCTCGGCAATATCAAAGCGGCCGGTCGCGCCTTTGCTCTTGATATCCATCTCGTCTCTCCTCTCACCCCCGATCGATGGCATACTCGGCAATGATGAAAAAAGGCGGCACCATACGCGCCGGCATGGGCGGCTGGACCTTCGAGCCCTGGCGCGGCTCGTTCTACCCCGAGGGCCTGTCGCACGCCAAAGAGCTCGAGTACGCGAGCCGGCACGTGCCGACGATCGAGGTCAACGGCACTTTCTACCGCAATCAGAGCCCGAAGACCTTCGCCAAGTGGGCGAGCGAGACGCCTGACAACTTCGTGTTCGCGCTCAAGGGCCCGCGCTACGCCGTCAACCGGCGTGTGCTGGCGGAGGCGGGGGACTCGGTGAAGCGCTTCCTCGACTCCGGCCCCACCCTGCTCGGCGACAAGCTCGGGCCCATGCTGTGGCAGTTCGCGCCGACCAAGAAGTTCGATGAGGGCGACTTCGCCGCCTTCCTCGACCTGCTGCCCGAGACGTTCGACGGCCGCGCGCTGCGCCATGCGGTCGAGCCGCGCCATCCCTCGTTCGTGACGCCGGCCTTCATCAAGCTCTTGCGCGAGCGCGGTATTGCCCCCGTGTTCGCCGAGCACGCGACTTACCCGGCGATGGCCGACGTCACCGCCGATTTCCTCTACGCGCGCCTGCAGAAGGGCAAGGACACCGAGAAGCTGGGGTATCCGGGAAAGGCGCTCGACGCCTGGGCCAAGCGCGTGCGCACCTGGGCCGAGGGCGGCGTGCCTGCCGATCTCGACTTGGCCGATCCCAAGCACAAGACGCCGGCCAAGCCGCGCGACGTGTTCGTCTACTTCATCCACGAGGGTAAGGTGCGCGCGCCGCACGCGGCCATGGCGCTGATGCAGCGGCTCGGCAAAGCCTAACCCTCGCGATTGGGCGTGCCGAGGATATGGCTCTTCACGGGCAGCATCACGTTGTCGAAGTCCTGCGTGAACATCGCCGCCGCGAAGAAGGCCACCGCGCGCAGGGTCTCCTTGCCGGTGTTGGCGAGGTCGTGGCGCACGTTCGTTGGCAGCACGAACACGCTGCCTGGGCCGACAGGATAGATGCCATCCTCCATCTTGAGCTCGCCGGTGCCGGCGATGATGTACTGCGTCTCCTCGGTTGCGTCCGTGTGCCAGCCGAGGTGCCCGCCCGGCTCGATCTCGTAGACGATGGTCGAGGACTGCGTCGCACCCTTGCCGCCGCAGCTCGCGAACGCGCCGGCCCAGCGCACGGTCGGATCCTCGGCGCCGTGCACCTTGAGACGCGCGAGCTTCTCGGACGCGACGACCGGACTCGCCTTGGGCTTGCTGCTGCTGCAGGGCTTCGCCGACGTGGACTTGGTTCGATCGGGGGATGCCGTTGCCATCTCCGCTCCTCCATGCTGGCCTCGTCGCGCGACCCTAGGAGCGCGAGCAGCGGCGGCAACGCACGTTCGCTTTCGGGGTTAGGCCGGCGTTGCGAGGGCACGCCGCATTCGCCTCGAAGGCCGCCTATTTGCTGGGCTCGGGTACGGGCACACGAAGCCCGGCCGCGGGTAGGGCCGCGGCCGGGCCAGCGGAGAACAAAGCGCCGCCCTGCGTGGGAGGCTCGTCACAGCTATCAAGCGGGGCTTACACCAGCCTGAAATGCAATTGCTGCATTGACACGTCTTCTGCTTGCCTCGCGAAACGGATACCTCGTGCGGCCGATCAAAATCTTAGGGGACCACATGCCGATCGCTCTCGCCCGTCACCTCGCAATCCTGATCGCCGTTCTCGCGGCCGTGCCCGCGCGCGCCGGCGATGCGCCCTACGTCGGCACTTGGGCCCTCAACATCGCCAACTGCAGGGCGGCGCAGGACAGCCAGGATGCGCCCCTCGTCATCGCCAAGGACCGCTACGACCAGCACGAGGTGCACTGCACCTTCAAGTCGGTGACGGAGAAGGACGGCGACTACAAGGTCGCGGGCGACTGCACGGTCGAGGGCAACGCGCAGGGCTACGACTTCACGCTCACGGTGTCGGGCGACACCCTCACCGTCACGGACGAGGCCGGTGCGCGCGATTTCCTGCGCTGCAAGTAGGAGGAGCCCGCCGAAACACCCCGCTCTAGCCGCGACCGACGGCACTTGCCTCAAATGCGGGGCGCCGCGGTTACCCGCGGTTTGCCGCGCTCTGCTTGCATGGCGCGGCAAAGCCATCCGAGGAGCAAGACCCATGGCCGACAAGACCGAGAATCTGTGGTCGAAAGCCGTAACCGAGCACGACCGCGGCGATGCCATTCCACCCGGCGTCTTCAAGTCGGGCAATCCCGAGGAGATCGCCGCGGCGCTGCAAAAAGCGGCGCAGGACCCGGCCCGCGGGAGCGACGATCCCTATCGCTCGGCCATGTCGATGCTCGATTTCTACATCAACCGCGCCGGCCGCAACCTGTCGGCCACGGAGCGCGCGGCGCTCGAGAAAGCCAAGACGGCGCTGCGCAAGCGCTTCGGCAAGTCGGATAGCTGAGATCGTTGCGCTTTAGGCGCGGACGGAGACGTTGACCGTCTGCGCCGCGCCCGAGGTCGCGCCGGCGTGGTCGGCGACGACGACGTCGAAGCTCGCGTGCGGCGTGTTGGTGCCGTCGTGACGGAAGAGCACGGTGCCGCGCTCGAGGTCGGCTTGCGTGAAGGTCGCCACCGGGCGGTTGGGATCGGAGAGCAGCGTCACGAAGCCGTTCTTGGCGCGCGAGACCGTGAAGGTCAGGTGCTGGGCGTCGTCGTCGGGGTCGAGCGCGGTGAGGTCTTGCAGCGTGATGCGCACCGACTTGCCCTTGTCGACGGACAGATCGAGGTCGCCGGCTAAGGTCGGCGGAACGTTGCGCACCTCGGCGGAGAGGTTGCCGCCCATCTCCATGGCGAGACGGCCGTATTGAACATTGCCCGTCACCGAGGCTCCGGTGCGGATGGTGATAAGCTGCTTGACCTGAACCTCGCCCTGCAGCGTGCCGTGAATGTCGGCGCTGCCGGCCATCACGGTGCCGTAGCAGCGTCCGCCCGGCTGGACGATCAGGTGCTCGCCCGCAATCTCGCCCTCGACATACCCGTAGATTTCGATGCGTCCAGCGTTGCGGACCTGCCCCTTGAGGGAGGTGTCGGCGCTAATGACGAGTACGCGAGAACTGTCGTCCACTGCCCTGCCCCATGCCGAAGCGAGATCGAAGCGAAATCCCCAAGAATATGTTTGATGAATAAGCCAGCTTCTTGGCCGTGCCGAGAGGGAACATCGGTCGAGGTAAACGCGGCAAACCGGCGCGCTACCCGGCGGACACACCCCCACTTCAATCGACGGGTACAAATCTAATGACGGCTTGTCGGCACGAAACGGCGGGAGCAGCTTGGGCACTCTTTATAAAGAATGCCCTCTAGGAGGATTGAGATGTCGATTTCGATGAAAGCCGGCATGCTGGCGGCCGCGCTCGGTCTCGCCGCGCTGGTGCCGTCGGCTTCCTTTGCCGCTGACGCCAAAGACTGCCGCCACTTCAGAGCCGTCGGCAGCGGGCTCAACCAAAGCATCGCTTCGCTGATGGCGACCCAGGGCGCGATCAACCTCGCCGAGAACCGCGGCTACTCGATCCAGGGCGAGGCGAAGCTGGAATCCTGCTCTTCGACCGGCATCTTCGGCACCGAGTGCGCAGCCACATCCTACGCCTGCAAGGTGGCGCACTAAGCGGGCCGGCACCCCGGCAATCGGACGGAAGTTTTGGGCCTGCGGCGCGCCCGGTGGCGCGCCGCAGGCGTTTTTGCCTTTGGATCGGCATCAGGCCCCCGCGTTAAGCGCGTCGAGATTGAATTGCAGTTGCCTATAAAAAACCGCTTGATCGTTGCAATCTCGCCACATATTCTCAGGGTACAGCGTAGGCGTACCCCGGCACCCCCCGTGCTTACCCTCGTCGAGTCACATACCGCCATATCTGGGCGCGAGTCTGCCAAGGCCCTGGAGCCTGCCGGCAAGGCGGGCGAATGCGAGGTGCTAACGCTCCGCCCCGGCGAGACGCTGTTCCGCGAGGGTGATGCCCGCAGCCACGTCTACCGCGTGGAGCGCGGCGCGCTCTGCCTCTTCAAGAGCCGCGCCGACGGAACGCAAGACATCTTCGAATTCGCCTTCCCCGGCGATCTCGTCGGCCTCGGCTACCTCGACAGCCACGTATCCGGCGCCCAGGCGGCGATCGAGACCTCGCTGACCTGCTTGTCGCGGACCGCGCTCGACCCGTCGGCCGAGCGCAGCGCCCGCTCGCGCGCCCGCTTGACGGCCGCCATCGAACGCGAG
>DATIZL010000177.1:0-17301 GCA_035517115.1 Hyphomicrobium sp. | reverse complement strand
TCAAGGAGTACCTGGAGATCCAGCAGCGCTACGCCCAAAAGCAGATGCAGGCCTATGCGGTCCAGGCCCAGGAGCTCGGCAAGCTCTTGAGCGAGGCGGCGCAGAAGGCCCAGGCCAAGCGGTGAGCTGCTAGCCGCCTGGGCGCCGAGCGGGCCGCGCGCACGCGGCGCCGCGACGGCTCGCCGCTCTAAGGCCCGTTTTTTGCTTGACGATGCGGCCGCTGTGGGAGTTTTAAGACGCGCCGGGCAGGCTACGCCCCCCGTGCGGGCCAGTGCGTGTGCCGCCTTAGCTCAGATGGTTAGAGCGCTAGATTGTGGATCTAGAGGTCCCCCGTTCGATCCGGGGAGGCGGTACCATCCCATTCGGTCATCTCGGTCTGATCGAGCCCGTCCGCCGGTTCAACTACCCTGGCCGCATTTGGCCTTCTCGGTGCCTGGTGCTTTCCAGCGGCGCTCTCTTCCAGCAGAATGAGACTTTCGGGGCGGAGGGGTTGGTGCTGTCCTTTTACAAAGCTGCGGGTGTCTTGGTGCTGGTCGCGGTCTTGACCGCAACGGGCGCGCGCGCGGAGGATCTCGATTGCACGAAGTACGTGCCCCAGATCGGCAAGACGATCCGCGTTCCCTGCAATGACGCGCCGGCAAAGCCGCCTCCGTCCCTCGAGCCGCAAACAACGCCCGCTCAACCCACCAAGCAAACTCCCGAGAGCCGTGAGGCCGACGCCAGTCCTTGTCTCACGGAGGAGAACCCGGGGACGGCGATGCGGATCTGCCAGGACTTCCTCAACAACAACGCCGGGCTGCCCACGGAGACCCGGGTCGCCGTCTACAACAGGCTCGCGTTAGGCTCCTTACGCGTGAAGGACTATCAAGGAGTGCTGTCGTGGGCCAAGAAATCGCTCGAGTTCGCACCCAGTGCGGTTGAGCACTACATGGCCGGGCAGGCCTATGCGGAGCTGAAGAACCCGAAGGCGGCGATCGAGGAGTTCAGCGCCGCCATCGAGCTGGCCCCAAAATACACGGTGGCATTCCACCGCCGCGGCGAAGCCTACCTCGAGATCGACGACGTCGATAACGCCAAGAGCGACTTCCAGGCAGCGCTCGCCATCTATTCCAAGTTCACGCCCTCGCTCGAGGCGCTGAAGCGTCTGCGCCGTCGCGGCTGACCTGACGCCAGATAAGCGCTCCCGCCAACGGTAGCATCAGCCGCTTCCGCAATTTCTGCGCAATGGGCTGCTAGAAGGCCCCAAAATATGGGGCGGCGAGCGCGTTGCGCGCTCAAGTTGGGGGAGGGGGATCATGTCACTGGCAATGGGGCCGGGCGCTCGCTCGCGCGCGCTGTGGGCGCTCGGCGCGGCCAGTTGGGCGCTCACCGTGACGTCGGCGAGCGGCGGCTCGATCAAGGACCAGCTCGCCAAGCTCGATCCGGAGGAGCGTGCGCATCAGGCCTGCGCCATCAAGGGGCTCGAGGCGATCAAGCACGACAAGAAGCTGCCAGGCGCCGACCGGCTCAAGACCAGCATCTTCTCGGCTGCCTTGTTCGCCAACAACGAGGTTGCCGCGAAGGGCGGCGCGGTGAAGGCGCACAATCACTGGTACAAGCTGAAGTTCAACTGCACCGTCACCGCCGACCAAATGAAGGCGACGGTCTTCACCTACGAGATTGGCGACGAGATCCCGCAGAACCGGTGGGAGGATCTCGGCCTGTGGTAGTGAAGTTCAGCGGGAGAGCGCTGCGGCGGCGAGATAATTGACGCTGATGTCGCCCGCCTCGAGCTTCCACTCGTCGTGCATCACGTCGTAGACGAGACCCGATAAGTGCGGGGCGGCGAACCCCGCGCCAGCGAGGTGGCGAGAAAGCTCCTCCGGTGTCACGAAGCGCCGCCAGTCGTGCGTGCCGCGCGGCAGCCAGCCCAGCACGTACTCGGCTGCGACAATCGCCAGCGCGTAGGACTTCCAGGTGCGATTGAGGGTCGAGACGACGACCGTGCCGCCGGGCTTGATGAGCTCCCCGACGATCTTGAGGAAGCCGCCCGCATCCGGCACGTGCTCGATGACCTCGAGGCAGACGGCGGCATCGAAGGTCTCGCCTGCCGCGCGCACCTCTTCGACGCGCGCCGCGCGATAGTCGATGACGAGCCCCTGCGCTTCGGCATGCCGGCGTGCGGTTGCGATCGCTTCCGGGGTCGGATCGATGCCGGTCACGCGTGCGCCGAGCCTCGCCAGCGGCTCGCAGACGAGCCCGCCCCCGCACCCCACGTCGATAATGGAGAGCCCCTGCAGCGGCCTTAGCCCGCGCTCGGGGCGCTCGAAGTGGCGGACGAGCGCGTCGCGGATGAAGGTGAGCCGCGCCGGTCCCTGCCTGTGCAGCGGGCGGAACTTACCATTGGGGTCCCACCAAGCGTCGGCCAGCCGCTCGAAGCGCTCGATCTCGCGCGGGTCGAGGGTGGGACCCTCGGGGGAATGTGCGGGCTCGGCTTCCATGCCAGGGATACGGGAATGCCGCGGGCGCCCTTGTCAAGGCCATGGATGTTGCGGGGACCGGCCGATGCCGTTAAGAGAACGGGCCGTAAACGGGATTTCAGTTCGCTAATACGCAAAGCTGAAGCCGACCGGGCCAGTCACGCCTGCCTCGTGGCCGGCGTCGTTCTGATCAACTCCAACACGCACTAAGGGAAGCACGGCGGGAGACGCAATGGCTGTGGTGGTCATGAAGTTCGGCGGCACCTCCGTGGCCAACGTCGAGCGCATCCGCAACGTGGCCCGCCACGTGAAGCGGGAGGTCGACGCCGGCAACGAGGTCGCGGTCGTGGTTTCCGCCATGGCGGGGGCGACCAACCAGCTCGTCGCCTGGGTGCGGGAAGCCTCGATTCTGCACGACGCGCGCGAGTATGACGCCGTCGTCGCCACCGGCGAGCAGGTGACGGCGGGGCTCTTAGCCATCGTGTTGCAGTCCATGGGCTTGCAAGCCCGCTCCTGGCAGGGCTGGCAGATCCCGATCACGACCTCGGCCGCGCACGGCTCGGCTCGCATCACGGGGGTCGATGGCAGTGAGATCAAGCGCCGGCTCGCGCAGGGCGAGGTGGCGGTCATTACGGGATTCCAGGGCATCGAGCCCGAGCGCCGCCGCATTGCAACATTGGGCCGCGGGGGCTCCGACACGAGCGCGGTTGCCATGGCCATCGCGCTCAAGGCTGATGTATGCGACATCTACACCGACGTCGACGGCGTCTACACGACGGACCCACGCATCGTGCCGAAGGCGCGCCGGCTGCCGAAGGTGTCGTACGAAGAGATGTTGGAGATGGCCTCGCTCGGCTCCAAGGTGCTGCAGACCCGCTCGGTTGAGCTCGCCATGGTCAACCGCACGAAGGTGCGCGTGTTGTCGAGCTTCGTGGCGCCCGAGGCCATGCAGCCAGTGCTGCTCGACCGCCTGGAAGATATCGGAACGATCGTTTGCGATGAGGATGAGATCGTGGAGAGCCAAGTCGTCAGCGGCATCGCCTACGTGAAGGACGAGGCCAAGGTGACGCTCATCAAGGTCGAGGACAAGCCCGGCGTCGCCGCGCGCATCTTCGGGCCTCTGGCGGACGCCAACATCAACGTCGACATGATCGTGCAGAGCGTGACGCCAGACGGAAAACACACCGACATGACGTTCACCGTGCAGGCGGCCGAGCTGCCGCGCACGCTCGAGGCTTTGAAGGCCGCCAAGAAGGACATCGGGGACTTCGACGTGCAGAGCTCCGCCGATGTCGCCAAGATTTCCGTGATCGGGGTGGGTATGCGCAGCCACGCCGGCGTCGCCGCCATGATGTTCAAGGCGCTCGCCAGCAAGGGCATAAATATCCTGGCCATCACCACCTCCGAGATCAAGATCAGCGTGCTGATCGACGCCGCCTACGCGGAGCTGGCGGTGCGGACATTGCATTCGATTTACGGTCTCGACGCAGACTAGCGCGCAGAAATTTGCAGCGGGGTCGGCGGCGCGGCTCAAGGAGGGCACGATCGAGCTCGAGAGCCCGCTCCCCCGGCGGACCACAGAGCGGCACGACTGATGCAGAGGCGAGGCGACGAGCCACGAGTCCTGACATCCGAGCCGGCGCTGCGTGTCATCATGCGGCGCCTGCGAGAGATCATGTCCGAGCCCGGCGACGGCCAGGCGCGGCTGGACAAGATCGTCAAGCAGATCGCCGGCGTGATGGTCACCGAGGTCTGCTCGATCTACCTCAAGCGCCAAGACGGCTCGCTCGAGCTGTTCGCCACCGAGGGCCTGAAGCCGAGTGCCGTTCACACCACGCGCATGAAGCGCGGCGAGGGCCTCGTCGGCCGCTGCGCCGAGCTCAACATCACCGTCAACGAGCCCGAGGCCTCGAGCCACCCGGCCTTCTCCTACCGCCCCGAGACGGGCGAGGAGATCTACCACTCGCTGCTCGCCGTGCCGATCCAGCGTAGCGGCCAGGTGCTCGGCGTGCTCGTGGTGCAGAACAAGGCGCAGAAGGAGTATTCCGACGAGGACGTCGAGGTGCTGCAGGCGACCGCCATGGTCGTTGCCGAGCACCTGGTGACGGGCGCGGTGGCAGGCGCCGGAACCGCGGTCGACATCGGCAAATCGCTCTCTGCGGTGATCGAGGGTGAGGCGATCTCGGCCGGCATCGCGCTCGGCCACGTCGTGCTGCACGAGCCGCGCATCGTGGTAACCAAGCTTCTGGCGGAAGACCCGGCCGAGGAGCTCGCGCGCCTCGATGCGGCCATCGACACGCTGCGCGCCTCCATCGACGAGATGTTCGACCACGAGCACCTTGCCGGCGCCGGCGAGCACCGCGAGGTGCTCGAGGCCTACCGCATGTTCGCCCACGACAAGGGCTGGGTGCGGCGCCTGCGCGAGGCCGTCGAAGGCGGCCTGACGGCCGAGGCTGCGGTGGAGCGGGTGCAGAACGGCACACGCGCGCGCATGCTGCGCCAGAACGATCCCTACTGGCGCGAGCGTCAGCGCGATTTGGGCGACCTCTCGGACCGGCTGTTGCGCATCCTTGCGGGCCGCGTCACCAGTGCGGACGAGCCAACGCAGCTCCCCCTCGACACGATCCTCGTCGCCCGCACCATGGGCCCCGCCGAGCTCTTGGACTACGATCGCAAACGGCTGCGCGGCCTCGTCATCGAGGACGGCAGCGCGCAGAGCCACGTGGCCGTCGTCGCCAAGGCGCTCGGTATCGCTGCCGTGGGACAGGCGCGTGGCGTCGTCGAGCGTGTCAACGCCGGTGATGCGGCGATCATCGATGCGCTGACGGGCGAGGTGCACCTGCGCCCTTCGTCCGACGTCGTTGCCGCCTATTCCGACAAGGTCCGCTTTCTCGCCCGGCGCCAGCGCCAGTACCGCGCGCTAAAGGACGTTCCCGCCGTCACCAAGGACGGGGTGCGCGTCGAGCTGCACATGAACGCGGGCCTGCTCGTCGACATGTCGCATTTGCGCGACTCGGGCGCCGACGGCGTCGGCCTGTTCCGCACCGAGCTGTTGTTCATGCTGTCGAGCACGCTGCCCAAGCTCGAGCGGCAGGTCGAATCCTACCGCGCCGTGCTCGGCCGCGCCGGCGACCGGCCGGTCATCTTCCGCACGCTCGATATCGGCGGCGACAAGGTGCTGCACTACCTGCGCCAGCCGCAGGAGGAGAACCCGGCCATGGGCTGGCGCGCTGTGCGCATGGGGCTTGACCGCCCGGCGCTCTTGCGCACCCAGATCCGCGCGCTTCTGCGCGGCGCGGCCGGCCACGAGCTACGCCTCATGATTCCCATGATCTCTACGGCGGAGGAGATGGACGCAGTGCGCGCGCTCGTCGAGAAGGAGCGTGCGATCCTCAAGGGCAAGCGCCACGAGGCAGCCAAGCGCGTCGTCATCGGCGCCATGATCGAGGTGCCGTGCCTCTTGTTCGAGCTCGACATGCTGATGAAGAAGGTCGACTTCGTCTCCGTCGGCAGCAACGACCTCATGCAGTTCATGTACGCCGCCGACCGCACCAATGCGCGCGTCGGCAGCCGTTATGACGCGCTCTCGCCGGCACCGCTCAAGGCACTGAAATCACTTGTAAAATCTACAAAGAAGCACGATGTGCCGCTGACGCTTTGCGGCGAGATGGCGGGTAGCCCCATCGACGCCCTGGCGCTGATCGCGCTCGGCTTTCGCTCGCTGTCGATGGCGCCGGCCTCGATCGGTCCGATCAAGACCATGATCCTGTCGCTCGACGCGGGCCGCGCGGCGAAGCTCATCGACGAGCTTCTCAAACGGAATGCGCGCAATATCCGCGAAGAGCTTGAATCCTTTGCCAAGTCCGAAGGCATCGAATTGTGACGGTCTAGCGCCTTTGACAAGCGGCCGCTTTTGCCGGACGATGCGCTCCGGGGGAATTCAGTTCCTGAACATCTGACGTGGCGTTGGTCATGCGTAATGGCTCCATGCCGGCGAGGCCGTCTTCCGTCGCGCGCCCACAAGGTGCACGAGCCGCGGCTGGGCAACGCCCGCGAACCTCGCTGCCCGCAGCATCGCCTGCGGCGCAAATGCAGGCCGAGGTCGCGCGCTTCTTTCGGGACTTGCGGGCCGCATTCGGCATGTCGCAGACCGAGGCCGCCCAGCGGTTTGCCACGCGCATCGACATTATCTCCGCGCTGGAGGCCGGCGACGTGTCGGGGCTGCCGCCGTGGCCGGAGTGCTGCCGCATCGTGCGGACGTACACGGGCCTCGTCGGGCTCGACCCGCGTCCGATCTTGCATTCACTCGAGCTGCTCTTAGCCGTTGCGGCGCGCACCCCTAAACCGGCGCCGAAACGTGCGCTTCTCCCGCAATTGAGCCGTCCAGGGGCGGCCGGGCAGCTGGCACGGGGGCAGGCCACGGGCAGTTCCTTCGCTGTGAGCGTGGGGAGGCTGTTGCGCGGGCCCGAAGGGCGTGCAGGCCGCACCCTATTCGCCATTGCCGTTCCCGTTGGGCTCCTCATGCTGCTGACTCAGACCTCCGTCCTGGCGGCGGCGGTGGCGCAGCTTCCGCCGGGGATGGCGCGCATCGTGCGGGGGGCCCAGGACTATGTCGCCGTGCAGTTGGCGCCAATCCGCGACGGTTTGCGGTGGATCGACGTGCCCGACCCGCGCTCGCGGCGCGGCGATAAATTGCGGACGGCGGTGCAATCGGATTAGATGCGCGGCCACTGCGCACCCATATACCCTTGAACGGAAAGGGGCCGGCTCGGGGCCTAGCCGCCTTTAGCGCCGTCCCTTGTAGCCATCCCACAGAATGAGCACGATCCCCAAAGAGAAGCTGGACAAGCTCGTCGGCCGTTGGAGCGCGATTCAGGAAGAGCTCAATGCCGGCGTGAGCCAGTCGATCTATGCCAAGCTGACCAAAGAGTTCGCTGCGTTGAACCCGATCGTGTCCACGATCGAGGCGTTGCGCGCCGTCGAGAAGGAGAGCGCCGACCTCGAGGCGCTGCTCAAGGATCCCTCGACCGACAAGGAGATGTCGGCGCTCGCACGCGCCGATCTCGACGCGCTCGAGCCGCGGCGCGAGGCGCTCGAGCAGCAACTGAAGCTGCAGCTCCTGCCGAAGGATGCAGCCGACGAGAAGAGCGTCATTGTCGAGGTGCGGGCCGGCACTGGCGGCGACGAGGCGGCCCTGTTTGCCGCCGATCTCTTCCGCATGTACAGCCGCTACGCCGAGATCAAGGGGTGGAAGACGGAGATCATCAGCATCTCGGAAAGCGATCTGGGTGGCTTCAAGGAGGTGATCGCGTCGATCTCGGGCGAAGGGGTCTTCGCGCGGCTGAAGTTCGAATCGGGCGTGCACCGGGTGCAGCGCATTCCGGAGACGGAGACGGGCGGGCGCATCCACACCTCGGCGGCGACCGTCGCGGTGCTGCCCGAGGCCGAGGAGATCGACGTCGAGATCCGCCCCGAGGACATCCGCATCGATACCATGCGCGCGGGCGGCGCCGGCGGACAGCACGTAAACAAAACCGACTCGGCGGTCCGCATCACGCATCTGCCGACGGGGATCGTCGTCGTCTCCGCCGAGAAGTCGCAGCATCAGAACCGCAGGCTCGCCATGCAGGTCTTGCGCTCGCGCGTCTACGAGATGGAGCGCGAGCGTGCGGAGACGGCGCGCGCGCAGGCCCGCAAGGGGCAGGTGGGATCGGGCGATCGCTCGCAGCGCATCCGCACCTACAATTTCCCGCAAGGGCGCGTCACCGATCACCGCATCAACCTCACGCTTCACAAGCTCGACGCCGTGCTCGACGGCGTGGCGCTCGATGAGCTCATCGATGCGCTCATCACCGATCATCACGCGAGTCAGCTCGCGGCCATGGAGAGCCATGTCGAGGCTTGAACCGATGCCGGTCGATCGCGCCCCAACGCCGTTAGCGGACCCGGGGGGCTCGCTGCGCGAACTCTTGCGCGATGCTTCGCGGGCGCTTGGGCGGGCGGGCGTCGAAGCGCCGGAACGGGACGCGCGCCTTCTCGCGGCCGCCGCAATCGGATGCTCGGGGGCCGATCTGATCGCGCGGCCGGAGCAGCCGATCGACGAGGCTGCCCGAGCTCGCCTGGGGGACTTCGTGCGCCGCCGCTGCGCGCGCGAACCGGTCTCGCGTATTCTGGGGGCGCGCGAATTCTACGGACGCGCATTCGCGCTGTCGCCAGCGACACTCGATCCGCGCCCCGACAGCGAGGTGTTGATCGAGGCGGTGCTCCAGTTCGTCGCGGCCAAGGGCTGGCGCGATCGCCCGCTGCGCATTCTCGACGTCGGCACCGGGACGGGGTGCCTGCTCGTGACGCTGCTCGCCGAGCTGCCGTCCGCGACCGGGGTTGGCACCGACATTGCCCAAGGCGCTCTTGACACCGCCGCCGCAAATGCACGCCGGCACGGCGTGTCGGAGCGGGCCGCGTTCGTCCACGCGCGTGGTCTTGAAAGGGTCGCGGGGCCGTTCGATATCACAGTGTCCAACCCGCCCTATATTGCGAGCGGGGATATCCCTGGGCTTGCTCCCGAGGTGCGCGACTTTGACCCGCGGGCGGCCCTCGACGGAGGGGCGGACGGTCTCCACATATACCGGCAGATTCTTCCGGAAATTGCGCGCGTCCTGCCCTGCGGGTACGTAGCGTTCGAGGTGGGGGCCGGCCAAGCCGACGCGGTCGAAGAGCTGCTAGGAGCGTCCATCGACCTGGGGCGCCAGGGAAAGACGGTCCGGTACCCTGATCTCGGTGGGCACACGCGTTGTGTGTCCATGGAGATACAGTTGTAACGATGTCGCAAATAAAGAGTTTGAATTTGCGGGGTTCCGCGCTAGTGTTGTCTTCAGCCGTATGGAGCGTGCGTCGCGCGTGGGCGGATTAGGCCCCGTGGAACCGCACGACTTAGAGATTGCGAAGCAAGAGGACGGGCGAGCTGATGCGAGCCGTTCTTTTGCGATCGCTGGCGGCCTGGCGTTGAACGCCCCTTATCCGATGGATGTAGCGACTGCCTTTTGAGCGTCACGAGATAGAGATCAACGGTGTGCGCCGACTGCCGCTCGCATGAGCTTGGTTCGCCGCGCCTGCCCTGAGGGTGGGGCACTACTGGCAAACTGCGCCGAGGCACGGCGAGGCCGCACACCCATAGCTTTTTCTTCACCACCGAGAACGGAGCCAATGAGGCAAGGACAGCAGAACCGCAGGGGCCGCGGGCGTAACCGCAAGGGACAAAACCCGCTCACACGCAGCTTTGAGAGCACAGGTCCGGACGTGAAGCTTCGCGGCACGCCGGCGCACATCGCGGAGAAGTACATGTCGCTCGCACGCGACGCCTCCTCCTCGGGCGATCCGGTTCTCGCCGAGAACTACCTGCAGCACGCCGAGCACTACAACCGCATCATCATGGCCTTCCGCGAGCAGCACATGGGTCAGATGGGACCGGGCGGAGACGGCATGAACGGCGGCCGTCGTCCCTTCATGCAGGAAGGTGCGGAGCCCGGCGACGAGTTCGGCGACGACGAGGGCGACGAGGGCGATGTCCAGTCGTCGATGCAGCCCATGCGCCAGAACGAGCACCAGCCGCAGCCGCGGATGGACAATCAGCGCTTCGAGGGTCCGCGTGGCGGGCATGATCAACACCGCTTCCGTGACCGCGGCGAGCATCGCTTCAACCGCCAAGACCGCGGCCCCGACCGTGGCGGTCAGGATCGCGGCGAGCCGCGTCACCACCAACACCAGCCGCAACCCCCGCAGCAGACTGCCGACACGAGTGGAGAGGCCAGCGGGCATCAGCCCCCGCCCGACAACCAGATGCGTCGCCGCGACCGGTTCCCGCAGCAGAACCACGAGCAGCCCGAGTTTCTAAGGCGCCCCGTGCGGCGGCCGCGCCGCGAGGGCAATGGCGATCCGAACGGCAACGCCGGGCCGGACGACACCGACCGCGACTGAAGCTCCGAGGACCTTTTCCGGGTAGCGCCACGGCTTGCGGCCGTGGGCGCCGGTGCACGTGCCGATGACGGCCGTCAATGCGGCCGGCATCTCTGCGCGTAATTTGGCAGTTGCTTCGTGGATGCAACTCGGGGTCTTTGGTTGCGCCCCTTTTGCCGGGATTGAGCCGCCCTATATCACCTGTTGGAAAGGTTTCCGGACGATGCTGCGCTCCGTCGGCGGGTACGTCGGTGGAGCCCCGTTTCCCCAAGCAAAGGCGCTCGAACCCGTGCCGTAAGGGCGGCGGAAGCGTGCTCTAGGAGGGACTATGAATTTTGAGATTTACACGGACCGCGCCCGCGGCTTCGTGCAAGCGGCGCAAACCATTGCACTCCGCGAAGGCCACCAGCAGCTCACGCCCGAGCATCTTCTCAAAGCGCTGCTTGATGACCCCGAGGGCATGGCGGCAGGGCTCATTCGCAAGGACGGCGGCGACCCCAAGCAAGCCTTGAAGGCGGTCGACGCGGCGCTCGCCAAGCGGCCGAAGGTTTCGGGCGGCGGCGCGGGTCAGCCTGGAGCCACCACCGAGCTTGCGCGCGTCTTCGATCAGGCCGAGAAGATCGCGCAGAAGGCGGGCGACAAGTACGTCACGGCCGAGCGGCTCTTGCTGGCGCTCGCGCTCGAAAAGGGCACCGACGCCGCCAAGATTCTCGCCGACGCCGGCGTAACCCCGCAGGGTCTCAACGCCGCCATCAACGAATTGCGCAAGGGCCGCACCGCCGACACGCCTTCCGCCGAGCAGGGATACGACGCGCTGAAGCGCTATTCGCGCGACCTGACCGAGGCCGCGGCACAGGGCAAGCTCGACCCCGTCATCGGCCGCGACGAGGAGATCCGCCGCACCATCCAGGTGCTGTCGCGGCGCACCAAGAACAATCCCGTCCTCATCGGCGAGCCGGGCGTGGGCAAGACCGCAATAGTCGAGGGGCTCGCGCTGCGCATCGTCAAAGGTGACGTACCCGACAGCCTCAAGGATAAGAAGCTGTTGGCGCTCGACATGGGCGCGCTCATCGCCGGCGCGAAGTATCGCGGCGAGTTCGAGGAGCGCCTGAAGTCGGTGCTGGGCGAGGTGCAGGCCGAAGGCGGACGCATCATCCTGTTCATCGACGAGCTGCACACCATCGTCGGCGCGGGCAAGAGCGAAGGCGCCATGGATGCCGGCAACCTGTTGAAGCCGGCGCTCGCGCGCGGAGAGCTGCATTGCATCGGCGCCACCACGCTCGATGAGTACCGCAAGCACATCGAGAAGGACGCGGCTCTCGCGCGGCGCTTCCAGCCCGTGTACGTGGACCAGCCGACGGTCGAGGACACGATCTCTATTCTGCGCGGCTTGAAGGAGAAGTACGAGTTGCACCACGGCGTGCGCATCACCGATTCCGCGCTGGTCGCGGCGGCGACGCTGTCGAACCGCTATATCACCGACCGCTTCCTGCCGGACAAGGCCATCGACCTCGTCGACGAGGCAGCCTCGCGCCTCAAGATGCAGATCGACTCCAAGCCGGAGGCGCTCGACGCCATCGATCGCGAGCTGATGCAGCTCAAGATCGAGCGCGAAGCCTTGAAGAAGGAGACCGATGCCGCCTCCAAGGACCGGCTTGGGCGTCTCGAGAAAGAGATCGCCGACCTCGAGGAGCAGAGCCGTGTTCTCACCCAGAATTGGGAGGCCGAGAAGCAGAAGCTCGGCAGCGCGCAGAAGCTGAAGGAAGAGCTGGACGCCGCGCGTACCGAGCTCGACAAGGCGCAGCGGCGGGGCGATCTCGCCCGTGCGGGCGAGCTCGCCTACGGACGCATCCCGGAGTTCGAGAAGAAGCTCAAGGCGATCGAGGCGCAGGAGGCCAAGGGCGCGATGGTCGAGGAGGCGGTCACGCCGGACCAGATCGCGGGCGTGGTCTCGCGCTGGACCGGTATTCCCGTCGACCGCATGCTCGAGGGCGAGCGCGAGAAGCTCTTGAAGATGGAGGACGCGCTGTCGAAGCGCGTCATCGGCCAGCGCGAGGCGGTCGATGCCGTCTCGACCGCGGTACGCCGCGCGCGCGCCGGGCTGCAGGATCCCAACCGGCCGATCGGCTCCTTCATGTTCTTGGGCCCCACGGGCGTCGGCAAGACCGAGCTCGCGAAGGCGCTTGCGGCGTTTCTGTTCGACGACGAGACGGCGCTCTTCCGCATCGACATGAGCGAGTACATGGAGAAGCACTCGGTCGCACGCCTCATCGGCGCGCCTCCGGGCTACGTCGGCTACGAGGAGGGCGGCTCGCTCACCGAGGCGGTACGGCGCCGGCCTTACCAGGTGATCTTGTTCGACGAGATCGAGAAGGCCCACCCGGACGTCTTCAACGTGCTCCTGCAGGTGCTCGACGACGGGCGCCTCACCGACGGTCAGGGCCACACGGTCGACTTCCGCAACACCATCATCATTCTCACGTCGAACATCGGCGCCGAGTACCTCGTCAACCAGAAGGAGGGCGAGGACACCGATGCCATGCGCGACCTCGTCATGGCCGAGGTGCGGCAGAAGTTCCGGCCCGAGTTCTTGAACCGCCTCGACGACATCATCCTGTTCCACCGTCTGCAGCGCGCGGACATGGGCAAGATCGTCGACATCCAAGTTGGGCGCCTGCAGAAGCTGCTCGCCGACCGCAAGATCAAGATCGAACTCGACGACAAGGCGCGCACCTGGCTCGCCAACCGCGGCTACGATCCGGCTTACGGCGCGCGGCCCTTGAAGCGCGTGATCCAGCGCAACGTGCAGGATCCGCTCGCCGAGCAGATCCTCGCGGGCCGCGTGAAGGATGGCGATACCGTGCGCGTCGGCGTGCGCGAGGGCGAGATCGCGCTCAACGGGGAGCCGGTGAAGGCGGCAGCCTAGCGTGAGTTCTCCACAGGGCTCGCGCCCTTTGGCCCGTTGTAGTGTGCCTGCGCTGCGACGGGCGCCTCATATTTGGTCGGTCCCAGCACAAAGCCGTGGATAACTCGCTAGCGGACAAACTCCGTGTGCCCGCGACTTTGCCGCGCATGTTAATCCGGCGGTGTTCTGGACTTAGGTTCTCAATTTGAGAAAGTGAGTGATCGTCATGGCTCAGAACGAGAAGACATCAGCGAAAGTGAGTGCTATCGCTTCTAAGGCTCTGAACAATCCCAGCTCACTGTCGGCGGAAGAGATCAAAGAGCTCGCCGCATCGGTGCTGGCGCAATCGTCGGATCGTCAGCAATCGCAGCAGCACCAGCAATCTCAGAAGAAATAGTCCCGTCTGCCTCGGTCAGCTTTTCGACCGACAGAACGCAGCGAGTGGGTATCGTCATGATCCCGCTCGCTTGTGCTTTTTCGGGGTGCGCGAGATCGCCGACGTTCTGACAGACGACCATCACCTCGCCCGTGTTCTTCAAGAGCCAGCCGACGGTTGCAACCTCGACCGCGCTCGTCTCCGGCAGCGCCGACAAGAAGCGCCAATGCCCGCATGGCTGCCGGCTGTCCTGCCAGCGGATGATGACGAGCGGGCAATTGCCCATGCCGCAGCTCCCCCTCCCGTGATTCGGTAAAGGGAATCATAGCAGACTCAAAGTGTTCGGCTATGGGCTCCCGGCAACGGCGAGCGTCCGATTATTTGCTCGCGGTCATCACAGGGGAAAGGTGGCGCAGGTCGTCGATGCGCTGGCGCTCCTTCTGGAAATCGGCGAGCTGGCGCCCGGTCAACTCGCGCTCGCGCGGCACCTGGATACCGAGCGGGTCGACGAAACGGCTGTTGATCAGCACCTCGTAGTGGAGGTGCGGGCCCGACGCGAGGCCGGTCGAGCCGACGTAGGCGATGATCTCGCCTTGGCGCACCTTCACGCCCGCAGCGATGCCCTTTTTGAAGCGTAAGAGGTGCCCGTAGGCCGTGTGATAGCCGTTGGCGTGGCGGATGCGGATGTAGTTGCCATATTGACCCTTGCGCCCGGCCTCCTCCACGACTCCGTTGCCGGCGGCGAGCACGGGCGTGCCCGGTGTCGTCGCCCAGTCGACACCCGTGTGCATGCGCCGTTCGTTCAACAGCGGATGGAAGCGCATGCCGAAACCCGAGGTGAGGCGGACGTCGCCGCGCACCGGCCGGCGCATCAGGAAGCGCTTCGAGTTGTTGCCGTTCTCGTCGTAGTAGTCGACGATGCCGTCGGGCGTGCGGAAGCGATAGAAGCGGTACGTCTCCCCGCCGCTCGTGATGGAGGTGTAGAGAAGCTCGCCCGGGGCTGCATCGGGTGCGGCATCGTCCTTCAAGTCGCAGAACATCTCCACCGAATCCCCGATCCTCAAGAGCCGGCGGAAGTCGGTCTCGGAGGCGTGGATCTTCATCACCTTCATGATCGTATCGGGCGGGACGTGCTGCAGCAGGCCCGCGTAGTAGACACTCGCGTAGATGCTCGAGGAGGAGGCGCGATCAGTGTCGCCGAGCGCGGCGTTGGCGATCTCCTCCTCGATGTAAGGCGACTTGCTGGCGACGAATTCGCCGGCTGCGTTGCGCATGACGCTGACGAGATGATCGTGGCCGGCGGAGAAGATGCTGAACCGCGCCGGCTCCTTGCGGTCTTTCTGGGTCAGCGAAGGCACGAGCGTGATGCGCACCTCTTGACCTGCGCTCAGGGCCGTCTCCGGGAAGAGGTTGTGCGCCGCCTCGATCATCCCGCGTGCCTGCCAGTTGTCGGCGCCGGCGCGGACGAGGATCTTGCGCAGGTTGTCGTTGTCGCCGACCTTGACGACGAGTGTCTCGCGGCCCTCGAGATCGGCGAGGGTGTCGTCGGAATCGGGCGTCGGCTTGGTCAGCACCGTGGTGTGCGGCGGAACCGCCGTCTTGTCTCCGGAAGCCGTGGCCTCATCGGCGCCCGCACGGCTGGCGTCGGCCTCCGCCCCGGCCCGGATCTTCTCGGCCTCGGCCTCGGCCGCCTCGGCGATCGCGATGTGCTGCATCACCTCGGCCTCGTCGAGAGAAAGACCGTCCTCGGTCGGCAGGATGCCGCCGAGAAGCTCAACGACGTTGATTTTCACGCTGCCCTGTGCGGAGGCCGGCGTCTCGGTCTCGTCGCCTTCCGCCGCCGACTTGTTGACGGCGTAGAGCTCGAGCGGGTTGAAGGGCGGGATCGCCGCCTCGTAGGTTTCCGGCACCGGCGCGAGCCGTCCGACGATGCGAACGTAGGGCTTGGCGTGGATATACTCGCGCCCGGCCAGCCGCTGCTTGAGGGATTCCTTGAGCAGATAGCGGACGGTGACGGCGCCGCTGGTGATCTGCATCCGGTCGCTCTTGGGCACCGCCCATTTGAGCCCCTCACTTTGATGCAGGAACGGCATCCGCCCCGAGAGGTCTGCTTCGCCCATCAAGGAGAGCGCGGGAAGGAAGCCGCCCTGGCTCCCCCGCTGATCGACGGAGCCGTAAATGACGACGAAGATCGAGATCGCTCCCACCATGCCCGCAAGGCAGGTGCTGATCAGCCAACGGAAGCGGCCGCTCTGCCGCGACTCCGCGTGGTCGGTCTCGTAGAGATCCTTGAAGGAGTTGGCCGCTCGGCCGCGATAGAGGTTGACGAGCCCCTGGGGTCTCTCCCCCATGGCCAGCGCTCCAAAACCCACATGCGACGCATATCGGCGGCGATCGACCACGTGGTTCGAGCCCTTCCCCAATCCCGACCAGCGCGTGGCGCTGGCACCCCACGCCGCTCGTCTGAGCGCCGGCCAGGTGAAGCAGTGCCGGCAGCCCGACGGCAAATATCGATAGACGGCGCCCGGGCAAACCCTGGCGCCGCTATCGAAGGTCACAATCGAGCCAAGAAAAGCGGGCGGCCTGATGGCAAAAGCCCGTGTTATTAAGGCTTTTCGCGCCCCCCTCTTGAAAGCCGGCTAGGCGTCCCTTACATCACTGCAAGCCTGCGAGGACGAGCCGGTCTACCGGATCGCAAGACGCAAGAGAGACGTGCGTCGAACGCTTCGAGAGATCGGCTTCAGTCGCGGGAATTTTTTGGCCGGGGTGTTGACAACGCGGAAGCGTTGATATTAACTCAACGGCTGTGCGGGGTTCACGCCCCGCCGCCCGCTATGGGCATCCGTCTCACGACACCTCGTGGTTCCAAGCCCGGGATCGTCCGGTAGGAGCCTCGTTGTCTTCAGAGCCAGTCAAGTTGGGCTGGCTCGTGGATCCGTGTCGCTGGGACGTGGACGTGCTCTTTGACAATTGAATTTGAAGGAAGGGAAACGCAGGCGGCGGAGTCCTGGCGGATCCTTTGGGCCTCGCGCGAGCGATGTCTTGAGGATCAAGAAGAGACTCTGGCGATACTGCGTTTCATAGCCATCACCATGACGCGTTTGTGTTCGGGGCAACCCGGCGCAAGCGCATCAAAGTGTGAAGGTGCCCGTTACGCAGAATCCTTGGAGAAACCTCCAAGCCAAACCAGTATCCAACTTTCAATCTGAGAGTTTGATCCTGGCTCAGAACGAACGCTGGCGGCAGGCCTAACACATGCAAGTCGAACGCTGCAGCAATGCAGAGTGGCAGACGGGTGAGTAACGCGTGGGAACCTTCCCAGTGGTACGGAATAGCCCAGGGAAACTTGGGGTAATACCGTATACGCCCCTAGGGGGAAAGATTTATCGCCATTGGATGGGCCCGCGTCGGATTAGCTAGTTGGTGAGGTAACGGCTCACCAAGGCGACGATCCGTAGCTGGTCTGAGAGGATGATCAGCCACACTGGGACTGAGACACGGCCCAGACTCCTACGGGAGGCAGCAGTGGGGAATATTGGACAATGGGCGCAAGCCTGATCCAGCCATGCCGCGTGAGTGACGAAGGCCTTAGGGTTGTAAAGCTCTTT
>DATIZL010000176.1:0-3468 GCA_035517115.1 Hyphomicrobium sp. | reverse complement strand
ATAAGTTATTCTGCGGCCATTATCGACGATGGCGACAGCATCCGGACGCTCGGCTGCGTGGTAGGCGACATAGGCTCCGGTCACGGCGCATTTGTTGCACAGCAACCGCTCCGGAACAAGCCGACGGCAGCGCGCGCCGGGAACTCAACGTCGAAACCTGGACATGTGGCGAAAAGGGACGGTGCCACGAAATCAATAGTAAGCGCCGTTGTGGGGCCCTTGTAACGGGGAGGCGGCTGGTGAGATAGGACGGCCTTAAGGACGCACTTATGGACGGTTTGCGATGGTGGGTGAGGTTCTTGCTGGGCCGGAACGGCGACGCCGCTGGGGCGCAGAAGAGAAAGCCAGGATTGTCGCCGAGGCCATGTTGCCCAGCGCAAAGATCACGGAGATCGCGCGCCGCCATGGGACAAGCCGCGGTCTCCTCTACACGTGGCGGCGTGAAGCCGAGCAAGGAAAAGCGGGCAACGGCGTTGCTTCCGGCTTGCCGGATCTGGTGCCGGTCGTGATCGCCGACGCGGCGCCGGGACGGGCGGCAGCGACGCAGGAACGTTCGAGCGCAGCAGCGAAGCGGACCAGAACGATCGAGATTGCCCTAACTGTCTCACGAGGGCGTGGAGTCCAACCTGCACGGATATGTGGATGGGTGTCCCTGGCTTCAGCTGTTGGCGCCTTCGAGACCTGCCGAGGCCAAGGGCATGATTTTCGCTTTTTATGGGAAAGCGGAAGTGCAGCCGCGCCGTCGTGACCCTCGAGTTTAACCAATGTCGGACATGGACCCGCAATATGGTCTGGATAATTATCCGTTCCTTCGTTGAGGTGGCCAATGCTGCGGCACTCTAGAGTGGGCGGAATTCAATCGTATTTGGGACAGTTGCAATGCGCGAGCCCTCATGGCGGCCTCACGCGTCGGCTCGCCGCCCTCACGCCTACTTCTCTGAAACCGCAGTCGGGTGCGGCCCGTCCGTCTCGTGGGGTCGGAGTTGGTGCCAAGGCGCGAACGGACGTTTTCATGGCGAGCCTTGCGTGCATCGGGGTCATTGGACCCTTCTGTGTCTCGATCACGCGGCCATCGCGCATCTAGCGTGCCAGCAATTCCGTGATCTTGCCGAGGAGCCGTTGCAGGTCGACCGGCTTCGTGTCGTAGTCGTCGCAGCCGGCGGCGAGCGCCTTCTCGCGGTCGCCCGCCATAGAATGAGCGGACAAGGCGATCACTGGTATGTGCCGCGTAGCCTCTCCCGCCTTGAGCCGCCGCGTCGCTTCCCAGCCGTCGATACCGGGCAAGCTCAGATCCATGAGGATGAGCGCGGGCGCGTCGCTCGCGGCCATCGCGACGCCGCTCTCGCCGTCGCGCGCGGCGATGACCTCGTAGCCGCGCCGGCTCAAGCGCTTGGACAACATGTAAAGGTTGTCCTCATTGTCCTCGACATAGAGAATCTTGACCATGCTCACCCGCCATTCACGCGCTCGGACGCCATCGCATAACGGCCGACGAGGGTGCGAATTTCACGGAGCAGTTCCTCGCGTCCGTAGGCGGCCTTCTGCAGGATGTGCTCCACGCCGCCGTTGAGACGCCGGCGGTCGCTCTCGGTCAGGTCCGCGGCCGTGACGATGATGACGGGGGTCGAGCCGTGCGTCGGGCTCTCGCGCAAATTCGCGAGGAACTCGAAGCCGTCCATCTCCGGCATCATCAGATCGAGGAGAATGAGATCGGGGGTCTCCAAGGCGAGCCGCTCCAACGCATTTCGGCCGTTCGTGGCCGTATTGACCGACCAGCCCTCGCCCATGAGGAGGCGACGCAGCATCTCGCGCGTGGCATCCTCGTCCTCGACGACGAGCGCGCGCGGCACCTTGTGAGCCGTCTTGAACGGCTCGAGCACCGCGGCAAGTCGGGCGCGGTCGACGGGCTTCGTAAGATAGGCCGAGGCGCCGAGCGTGAAGCCGCGCTGCTTCTCGTCGACGACCGTGAGCATGACGACGGGCGTATCCGCGAGGCTCTTATCCGCCCGGATCGCCTGGAGCACGCTCCATCCGTCCATCTCCTGCATCAGCACGTCGAGCGTGATGACCGACGGGCGCAGCTCGCGAGCGAGCTCGAGGCCCTCGGCGCCGCTCGATGCGGTGACCACGTCGAAGCCCTCGCGGCTCAGGACGCGCCGCATTAGGTCGCGCACGGTCTGATCGTCGTCGATGACGAGAACGCGATTGGTGCGCGCCGCCGCGAGTGCGGTCGCGGCCTCTCGCGGCGCGAGCTTCCCCGAGCCGGCGGCGCCGGGTTCCTGCGGAAGCGGAGTAGCGCCTTCGGCCGGCAGGCGCACGGTGAAGACGGTGCCTTTGCCGGGCTCGCTCTCGACGGCGATCGATCCGCCCATCATCCGACATAGCCGGTCGCTGATCGCAAGCCCGAGTCCGGTCCCGCCGTATTTGCGCGTCGTCGAGCTGTCGCCTTGCGTGAATTCCTGGAAGAGCCGCGCGCGCTGCTCAGCCGTCATGCCGATCCCGGTGTCGGCGACGCGGAACCGCAGCCAATCCGTGCCGTCCTTATGCTCGCGCGCGACCGCGAGCGAGACCACGCCCTTGTCGGTGAACTTGCAGGCATTGCTGAGGAGATTGAGGATGATCTGGCGCAGCCGCGTCGAATCCGCGTGCATCGTGCCGGCCTCGGGCGGGCAATCGACGTCGAGCCGGTTGGCGTTTTGCGCGGCGAGCGGCTGCGCGGCGCCCATGAGGTCGCGCACCAGCGCCGCGATATCGAACCGCTCGTATTGCAGCTCAAGCCTGCCGGCCTCGATCTTGGAGAGATCGAGGATCTCGTTGATGAGGTAGAGTAGGTGCTTTCCGGCGCGGCTGATCCGGCCGAGCGGCTCCTGATTGGTCTGGTCGCCGGCTTCCTCCGCGTCCTCCATCATCATCTCGGTGATGCCGATGACCGCATTCAAGGGCGTGCGCAGCTCATGGCTCATGTTCGCGAGGAAGCGGCTCTTCGCGAGCGTCGCCTGCACCGCCTCGTCCCGCGCATCGGCGAGACGATCGACGAGCTGCCCCAGCTCCAGCTCGCGCTCCTTGAGCTCGGTGATGTCCGTGAAGACGCCGACGATGCCGCGTTCTGCCGTCCGCCGCTCGCTGATCTTGAGCCATCGGCCCTCGGTGCGCTGCTGCTCATAGGCGCCGCCAGGATCGCGATGCCGCTGCAGCCGGTCGGCAATCCACGTCTCGGGGCGATCGGATGCGGCGGGAACGAGCCCTGCGGAGACGGCGGCCCGCACGATCTTCTCGTAGCTAACGCCGGGAGCTAGCTCGAAGCCCAGCTTTGAATAGAGGTCCCGGTAGTGGCTGTTGCAGATGACCAGGCGGTCGCTCGCGTCATAGAGCGCGAAGCCTTCGGAGATCGCCTCGATCGCCTCGCTCAATTGCGCCTGCGCGCGGCGCGCCTCGGCCTCGGCGCTCTGCCGCTCGCGCTCGAGCCGG
>DATIZL010000175.1:0-8534 GCA_035517115.1 Hyphomicrobium sp. | reverse complement strand
CGCGAGCGCCGCTTCTGCGGTCTCGTTCGCCATTGCCAAAGATTGCTGCGCGGTCATGGGTGGAGGCGGCGAGAGCCGCGCGTCAGGTGAGCTCCCCGGCGAGCGACACGAGGCAGCCCGAGGGGTCGCTCTCTCCCGCCTCGAGCCGCGGGTCGTAGATGTAGAGCGTCGAGCAATAGGGGCAGAGGATCTGCCCATCGTCGCCCATGTCGAGATAGACGTGCGGGTGATCGAAGGGCGGCCGCGCGCCCATGCAGTTCAACTCGCGCACGCCGATGAAAATCTTCTCCACGCCCTGGTCGTTGGCGAGGTGGGGGACGACGGTCGCGGTCATCGCAATCTGGCCCTATCGCATCGGTTTGCCGGCACGCAGACGAAGCCCGACCATAGCGGCGCCGGTCCCGAAATGATAGGGGTTGCGGCGCCGTTGCAGCGAGCGAGAGGGGCGACGTGCACACCTTCAAATCCGACGGCGTGGAGATCGCCTTCATCGACGAGGGCGCGGGCGACCCGGTGCTGCTCATCCACGGGTTTGCGTCGAACGTGGCCACCAACTGGGTGGGCCCCGGCTGGGTCAAAATGCTGACCGAAGCCGGCTTCCGCGTCATCGCCTACGACAACCGCGGCCACGGCCAAAGCGCCAAGCTCTACGACCTGAAGGACTACGGCGCGCCGCTGATGGCGGAGGATGCTCACCGCCTGCTCGACCACTTGCGGATCGCCCGCGCCGACGTCATGGGCTACTCCATGGGCGCGCGCATCTCCGCGTTCTTGGCGATCGCGCATCCCGAGCGCGTGAGGAGCCTCGTCTTCGCTGGGCTCGGCATCAACATGGTGCGCGGGGTGGCCGGCACCGGGCCGGTCGCGCGCGCACTCGAGGCGAGCAGCATCGACGAGGTGAAAAACCAAACCGCGCGCACCTTCCGCGCCTTCGCCGAGCAGACGAAGAGCGACTTGAAGGCGCTCGCCGCCTGCATCCGCTCCGCGCGTGCGCCGATCACGGCGGAGGCGCTCGGGCGTCTCACCTGCCCGGTGCTCGTCGCGGTTGGCGAGGACGACGTGATCGGCGGCGATCCCGCGGCGCTCGCAGCGCTCATGCCGAATGCGCGCGCGTTCACGGTGCCGGGGCGCGATCACATGCGCACGGTCGGCGACAAGGCGTATAAGGCTGCGGTGCTGGAGTTTCTCAAGACGCGGCCCTGAGCGAGGCGCGGCTCCCGGAAATACGAGGCCCCGGCGATCATCCGCAGATCTCGAAAGACAAACGCGGGGTTGTCAGGAGATCACGCGGCGATACAAGCCGGGGCCAAGACGCAGTACCCTCAAGGCGCGCAACGCTCGAACGCGGAACAAGAAACGTCACAGCCCCCAAGACCTGGGTTGCTCCAGGCAAGCGAAAGCTAGCAGAGCCGCTGCAACGCAATATGAAATTCGTAAACGTCGCGACATTCTGGCTGTGGATAAGTCAGCCGGCGCACCGATTGCGGCCGCCTTCAAGTGAACGTGCGGGGGCCGCAAATCAGCCGGAAAACGCTGCTCTCCTGAGGGCCGGGGAAGACATGGATTAATCCGAAATTAGGGTTAGCGCGAGTAGCGTTCCCATCCCATGCCGCCCCCTAAGTCCCGCGTAATCCTTGGCCTTCTCGGCCCCGGCCTGATGCTCGCGGCCTGCACGGGCGGCGAGGACTTCATCGCCAAGGACGAGCCCTGGCGCGCGGTGGAGGAGCGTGCGTGCCTCGCCTCCGGCACGGTGCACGAGACGGCCTTCATCCGGACCCGCTCCGCACTCGGCGGCCCGAGCGTCTGCGGCGCCGAGCAGCCCTTCGAGATGGCGGCCGCCGACGGTGGCCGCGTGAGCCTCAAGCCCACCGCGCTCCTGCGCTGCCCCATGATCCCGCAGGTCGACCGCTGGATCGCGAACGTGATCGAGCCCGCTGCGCTGCAGACCTACGGCGTCCCCTTGGTCGAGATCACGGTCGCGGCGTCGTACGCCTGCCGCCCGATGAACAACGTGCCGGGTGCCATGCTGTCCGAGCACGGCCACGCGAATGCGCTCGACGTCTCCGCCTTCATCCTCTCCGACGGCACGCGCATCACGGTGAAGAACGGCTGGCGCGGCGACCTGCGCGACCGCGCCTTCCTGCACACGGTGCACGATGGCGCCTGCGAGCGCTTCACCACCGTGCTGAGCCCCGACTACGACTCTAACCACCAGGACCACATGCATGTCGACCTGGCGCGGCGCGGGCCCGACGGGCTGCACACGGTCTGCAAATGAGCGGATAGATCAGGATCAGTCGTCGTCCTCGTCGCAGGGGACGGGGAACTCGATGTCCGGCTCCCAGCACAGCATGTGCGTCTGCACGCGCGCTCGTGCTTGCGCCGAGATGGCGACGATCGCGACCGCGGCGGCGACGAGAAGCCAGGATAGCCGCATGGAGCACCTTCCGTTTGCCAGCGAAGGTGCCGTGAGATTATGCCCTTTCAAGGGTTTACGCCAGCGCAGCGCGCCCATGCAGGGTGAATGGAACTGCCGCTATTTGAGGCAATTGCCCTACCGGCGGCCCTATTCATTCGCGAGACTGCGGATCGTCCTCGCTGTCGTCGGCAAAGTACTCGCGCGCCGGCTCGACGTCCGTGTGCAGCATCTCATCGACCATGCGCTGACGCAGGGCGCGGAAATCGGCAACCTCCATGTCCTTCGCCTTGATCCGCTGCGCGTACTGCAGGGCGATAAGACCCGTCCCGTCCTCGCCGGCCTTGGCATACTTGAAGACGTTGAACTCCATGACATCGCTGCCCGGCGCCCAGGTCAGGAAGTCGACGATCGCCTCATCCGACTTGGGCACCGGCGTCAGCGCGTAGTTGGCGTCCTTGTTGTTCTCCTTGACGGTCTTGCCGAGCGTCTCCGCTGCGAGCGCGGGGTTCGCGGGCACGCCCGGATAGGCGTGGTAGGCGAACAGCTTGGTCCAGTCGTTCACGGTCTCGCCCTTGAGCGTGAACTCGGCGACGCCGTCGCCGGCGCTGCCGTCGGGAAGCTTGGCGCGCTCGTGGAAGTCGAGATGGTAGGTGTCTCCGCCGAACTCGACCTCGGTCTCCTCGCTCAGCCCGGCGGACACCGAAGCAAGAAGCATTGCAATGCAAAGAGCCGCGCGCATCGATGTCCCCCTCAAGCCTCTCACCGGCGGTCGAGATCGCTCGCCGCGACCAGCCGCTCGAACGGCTCGGCCTCGTTCTTGATGGTGTAGAGCGTCGCCCCGTCGCCGGCCTTGAGCAGCCTTTCGACGCGATAGACGGCGGCTTCGGCCTTGGGCATGCCGTCAACACGGTGCGGACGGGTAAAGCGCACCCTCGCTCCGACATCCCACTCGCGCGTCGCCATGGGGCCTCCAGGCTCGTCCAGACCTTGAGCGAGGCTAGGGCTCGAACCTGAAGAGAGCGTATCCCGCCGCACCACAAATCTAGCGAGCGAGCTAAGATTCTAGCGAGCGGCCAAGATTTCGCGGGGGATTTCGGCGAAGGATGCCTTGGCCCGGCGAATTGGGCTAAAAGCTCGTTCCATGACCTGGCACAAGGACGGCCCCGGCGCGCGGCGCGGCTATCACCACGGCAACCTGCGCGAGGCGCTGATCGCAGCGGCACTCGACCTCATCTCCAAGAAGGGGCCGGCCGGCTTCACCTTTGCGGATGCCGCACGCGCCGCGGGCGTGAGCCCCGCCGCGCCCTACCGCCATTTCCGCGACCGCGACGCGCTGATGGCGGACGTCGCTCAGCGCGGCTTTGAAAGCTTCGCCGCCGCGCTCGCCCGCGCCTGGGACGGCGGCAAGCCCTCCCCGCGCGCCGCGTTCGAGCGCGTGGGGCGCGCCTACCTGCGCTTTGCCGAGAAGGAGCCGGCGCTGTTCTCCGCCATGTTCGAGTCGGGGCTGCCCATCGGCGAGTACCCAGAGCTGCGCGAGGCGGGCGACCGCGCCTTCGGCGTGCTGCGCGAGGCCTGCGAGGCGCTCATCGCCACGCTGCCCAAGGAGAAGCGCCCGCCGTCTTTGATGATGGCGCTGCACATCTGGTCTTTGAGCCACGGCATCGCGGCGCTGTTTGCGCGCGGAGACGGCGCGCGCCGCTCCATTCCGATGACGCCGGAGGAGCTGCTCGAAGCGGCCGTGCTGATCTACCTCGAGGGCCTCGGCGTCCCCGCCGACAAGTAGCCTTCCGGAAAATAGCAGTGGCAACTCTGGCGGCCGCGGCCGCGCGGGGCCATGTCCTATGCGGCGCCGCCGGTGCCTGCCGATTTCTCCGGCCCGACCCCTTGACGGCGGCGCCCTGCGATGGCACCTATGTAAATGTGATAAACATTAACATGGAAGGTTGAGCTGCGATGACACAGGTAGTGGCGACCCTCGACGATCTCGGGCGGCCAGCTTGGATCGCCGTCATGGTCGCGGGCTTCATCCTGTTCTGGCCGATAGGCCTCGCAATTCTGGCCTACTTGATCTGGAGCGGACGCATGGGATGTGGACGATACGGTGACATGAGCTATTGGCAGCAGCGTATGGCCGAGCGCTGGGACCGCAAGATGGACCGCATGGAGCGCTGGCGCCGCGAGATGCGCGGCTTCTACTCGAGCGGCAACCGCGCCTTCGACGACTACCGCGAGGAGACGCTGCGCCGCCTCGAGGAGGAGCAGCGCGAGTTCCGCGAGTTCCTCGACCGCCTGCGCAAGGCGAAGGACAAAGAGGAGTTCGACCAGTTCATGGCCGAGCGCCGCACTCGTCCCACGACCGACGGCCCGCAGGGCGCGACCGCCTGATGCGAGCGCTGCAGCTGAGATGACTTCGAGCCGGGGCGGCACCGCCCCGGCTATCCGTTCAACGGAGCTAGTGCGCCATGCCCCTGCTGATCCTCGGCTTCGTCCTCGCGGCTCTGTTCTGGATGTTGTGGGCAATCGCATGGGCCGTCGTGTGGGCGGTCGCGCTGCTCGCCTGGCCCATTGCCGTGATCTTCGGAGCGGTCGTGCTGTTTCGTGCCGTGACGCGGGGCTCGCTTCGCTTCGCCGAAGCTCCGCCGCCGGCCGCCGGCAACACTGCATTTGACGACTATCGCCGGGAGACGCTGAGCCGCCTCGACGAGGAGAGCGCCAAGTTCCGCGAGTTCCTGGAGCGGCTGCGCCGGTCGAAGGACAAGCTGGAGTTCGACCAGTTCATGGCGGAGCGCCACGCGCGTCCAGCGATCAATTCCGTTCCGAGCCTGCCAGCGGTCTGATCAAGCTGCGACGAAAGAGGGCCGGGACGCGTGCAGCGCGCCCCCGCTCTTCTGCCATTCCGACTACTGACGTTGTCATCCTCGGCTTTATGCCGAGGACCCAACTCTCCACGTGTTCCCTCAGCCAAACCTGTTTGCGCCAACGCACCGACTGGCGAGAGGACCGTGCTGCGCGCTGGATCCTCGGGACAAGACCGAGGATGACACTGAGGGCGATTCTCGCGCGCAACGTAGGGATCAGCGGATCGTCTTGTCGAAGTTGAGCGCGGTCGACAGTCCTTTGACCGTGTCGAGGCCTTTGACCGCGAGCAGGTTGGCGCCGTCGAGATCGGCGCCCGCGAGGTTCGCGCCCGTGAGATCGGCGCCGGTGAAATCGGCCCTGGAGAGATCGGCGCCCGAGAGATTGGCGTCGCGCAGGTCGGCGCCATTGAAGTGCGCGAAAGTCAGCAGCGCACGGTCGAGATTGACCCCGCGCAGGATCGCCCGCGAGAAATCGCAGGACTTGAGCACGTTCTTCGCCAGCGTCGTGATGGTGCCCTGGCCGGGGCGCGCCTCCAGCGGGCTCAAGTCGGCGCCGGTCAAGTCGGCGCCGTGGAAGTCGGCACCCGACATCTTGGCCATCACGCGGATGCCTTTCAAATTCGCCCCCGCAAAGCTCGGCGCGTCCGCGAGGTTCTCCTCGAGGTCGGTGTAGACCGTCGGCCGCAGGATGCTCGCCCCGGAAAGATTGGCGCCGGCGAGGTCGGCGTGGATGAGCACGGTGCGGTCGAGCCGCGTGTTGGACAGATCCGCGCCCCGCAAGTTGGCGCCGGTGAGATCGACGGCGAAGAGATCGGCGTGTGCGAGCTTTGCGCCTTTGAAGTCGAGGCCCGACAGGTCGAGGTACATGAGCTTGTGGTTAGAGTAGTCGACCGCCTCGCCGGGCTTCGCCTTGAACAGGGTGGCGGCGATATCGCGCGCGGTGGTGTCGGCCGCGTTCATGGGCACGGGGTCGTAGGGACCGGCTGCAGCGCCGGCGCCGAATGCCAGGACCGCCGCGAGGACGCCGAACAGCGTCCGCGCTCCATGTGCCGCGCTGATCATTCTTCTTACCGCTTGAACGCGAGCAGTTGTCTCTATGATTGGGGGATGCGCAATCGCCGGACAAGGGGCGAGCGTCTAAATTCGCGGAAAGGGCACAGCTCAGGTGCGGGTCGGCACCACGCGATTAAGCTTCACGTAAGCTTGGCACCGAAGCCGCCGCCGGTCGGGGTGACGATGACGATCGCCTCGCCGGCCTCGAGCATGATCTGGTCGCAGCCCTGCAAGCGCTCGAGCCGGCCGTCCCTGCGGCGCACCAGGTTTTGCCCCGCCTCGCCCGGCTCGCCGCCCTCGAGCCCGAAGGGGCGCACGTCGCGGTAGCCGGAGAGGATCGCGCAGTCCATGCGCTCGAGGAAGCGGATCACGCGCCGCGTGCCGTCGCCGCTCGTCCATCGGCCCTTGCCGCCGGAGCCGCGGCGGATCGAGAACTCCTCGACCAGCACCGGATAGCGCAGCTCCAAAATCTCCGGGTCGGTGAGGCGCGTGTTGGTCATGTGCACGTGCACCGCCGCCGCGCCGTCAAAGCCGGGGCCGGCCGGCGCGCCCGAGCACAGCGTCTCGTAGTACTGCACGCGCTCGTTTCCGAACGTGAGGTTGTTCATGGTGCCCTGCGCGGAGCCGAGCGCACGAAGCGCGGCGAAGAGCGCGTTGGTCACGATCTGGCTCGTCTCCACGTTGCCGGCGACGACGGCTGCCGGATAGACGGGGCTCAGCATCGAGCCCGGCGGGATCACGATCTCGATGGGCTTCAGACAGCCCGCGTTCATGGGGATCGGCTCCTCCACCATGACGCGGAAAGCGTAGAGCACGGCGGCGCGCGTCACCGGCTCGGGTGCGTTGAAGTTGTTCCTCTGCTGGGCGCTGGTGCCGGTGAAGTCGACCTTCGCGGTGCGCGCTTGCTTGTCGACCGTGATGCGCACCTCGACCCTGCTGCCCTGGTCGGTCTCGACGCGGAAGCGGCCATCGTCGAGGCGCTGAAGCAGCCGGCGCACGCTCGCCTCCGCGTTGTCCTGCACGTGCCCCATGTAGGCGCGCACGACGTCGAGACCGAAGTGCTCGACCATCTTCTTGAGCTCGGCCTCGCCCTTGGCGTTGGCCGCGACCTGCGCCTTCAAGTCGGCGATGTTCTTATTGGGCTGCCGCGCCGGGTAGCGGGCACCCGACAAGAGCGCGCGCGTCTCGGCCTCGCGGAAGCGGCCGCCCTCGACCAGCTTCACGTTGTCGATATAGACGCCCTCCTCCTCGATGCTGGTGGCGCGCGGGGTCATGGAGCCCGGCGTCAGCCCGCCGATGTCCTCGTGATGTCCGCGGCTCGCGACGTAGAACAGCACCTCTTGTCCCCTCTCCCCATTCTTCATGGGGAGAGGGGCAGGGTGAGGGGCAGAAGTTTGTGCTGCTTCCCCCTCCCCCCTCGTGGGGGAGGGTCGGGGAGGGGGGGATTGCAGAACTTCAGCAGCGGTCGGGGCTCCCCCCACCCCTAACCCCTCCCCACCAGGGGGAGGGGAATCGGCGAACACCGGCGTGACGACCGTGATGTCAGGCAGGTGCGTGCCGCCGTTGTAGGGCGCGTTCAGCATGTAGGCGTCGCCCGGGCGCATCTCCTTGCCGCGCAGGCGGATGATGGTCTCGACCGACCGGTCCATGGAGCCCAGATGCACCGGCAGATGCGGAGCATTCGCCACCAGCGCGCCGCCCGAGTCGAATACCGCGCACGAGAAGTCGAGCCGCTCCTTGATGTTCACCGACTGCGCGGTGTTGCGCAGCGCCTCGCCCATCTGCTCGGCGATCGCCATGAACAGGTTGTTGAACACCTCCAAGAGCACGGGATCGGCCTTGGCGCCGACGTGCTCGCGCGGGCGCGGCTCGGTGCGCGTGAGAACGAGGTCGTCCTGCGTGGAGACCTCAAGTCTCCAGCCGGGCTCGACCACCACGGTCTGGTGCGGCTCGATGACGAGCGCCGGGCCGGCGAGCGTGAAGCCAACGCGCATGTCCTGGCGCTTGACGATGGGTGCCTCATGCCAGGCGCCCCGCGAATAGAAGCGGGTGCGCTCTCCTCGCCGACCCCCTCCCCCTGGTGGGGAGGGGTTAGGGGTGGGGGGAGTCCCATCGGCCAACGCTCTGCAATCCCCCCCTCCCCGGCCCTCCCCCACAAGGGGGGAGGGAGAGTGCGAGCCCCCGAGCGCCTCGACCTCGATGGC